>NZ_JAWJTG010000045.1:0-40259 GCF_032911605.1 Stenotrophomonas mexicanensis | reverse complement strand
GTGAGCCGCATGGATGCGGCGACCGAGCTTACATGGACGTACTTGCAGCGTCCCCCGCAAGCGGACCCACCCCGCCATTCCCCAGGAAGCCCGCTTCGGCTGTTGCTTTGGATGTTGCCGTTGCCGTTGCCTCTGCGGGTGCCGGGCGCAGCCCGGCCGAAACCCGTACTTTTGCCGCATAATCAGCACATGACCGACGACCGCATCATCGGCGCCGGCGCCACCCGCGAGGATGACGCCGCCGACGCCAGCATCCGCCCCAAGCGCCTTGCCGACTACCTCGGCCAGGTGCCGGTGCGCGAGCAGATGGAGATCTACATCCAGGCGGCCAAGGGGCGCGGCGACGCGCTCGACCACGTGCTGATCTTCGGGCCGCCCGGCCTGGGCAAGACCACCCTCAGCCATGTCATCGCCAACGAACTGGGCGTGGCCCTGCGGGTCACCTCCGGCCCGGTGATCGAGAAGGCCGGCGACCTCGCCGCGCTGCTGACCAACCTGCAGCCGCACGATGTGCTGTTCATCGACGAGATCCATCGCCTGTCGCCGGTGGTGGAGGAAGTGCTGTACCCGGCGATGGAAGATTTCCAGATCGACATCATGATCGGCGAGGGCCCCGCCGCCCGCTCGATCAAGATCGACCTGCCGCCGTTCACCCTGATCGGTGCCACCACCCGTGCTGGCCTTCTGACCGCGCCGTTGCGCGACCGCTTCGGCATCGTCCAGCGCCTGGAGTTCTACAGCGTCGAGGAGCTGACCCGGATCGTGCGCCGCTCGGCAGCCATCCTGGCCATCGACTGCACGGCCGATGGGGCAGGGGAGATCGCGCGCCGCGCGCGTGGCACCCCGCGTATCGCCAACCGCCTGCTGCGCCGCGTGCGCGACTATGCGCAGGTGAAGGCCGGCGGCCACATCGACGAGGCCGTGGCCCAGGCCGCGATGAAGATGCTCAAGGTCGACCCGGAGGGCTTCGACGAGCTTGACCGGCGCCTGCTCAAGACCATGGTCGACTACTTCGACGGCGGCCCGGTCGGCATCGAATCGCTGGCGGCGGCGCTGTCTGAAGAGCGCGGCACGCTGGAAGACGTGGTCGAGCCGTACCTGATCCAGCAGGGCTTCCTGGTGCGCACCGCGCGTGGCCGCATGGCCACCCACAAGGCCTACCGGCACATGGGCCTGAAGCCGAAGAACCCGCCGCAGGACCTGTTCGCGGAGGTTCCCGATGTCGGTTGAGCCCCGATTCAGTTGGCCGACACGCATTTACTGGGAAGATACCGACGCAGGTGGCGTGGTCTACCACGCCCGCTACGTGGCCTTCATGGAACGGGCCCGGACCGAATGGATGCGTGCGCTGGGCTACGGCCAGGAGCGCATGCGCGCCGAGCACGGGATGGTCTTCGCGGTGCGCTCGATGCAGATGGATTTCATCAAGCCGGCAAGGCTGGATGACACCCTGCAGGTGAGTGCCCGTCTGGTCCAGCTGAAGAAGGCCAGCATGGTCTTCGACCAGCAGATCCTGCGCGACGGCGAGCTGCTGCTGTCGGCGCAGGTCCGCATCGCCGCACTGGAAGCGGCCAGTTTCCGCCCGCGTGGCATGGACGAGGCCGTCCTTGCCGTGCTGCAACCCCACCTCCACCCCGAATCCGAACACTGAGGAACAACGGATGATCGCAACGCTCCTGGCCCTGCAGGCCACGGTCACCGAGGCACTGCCGGCCGATGTCAGCAACGCCGCGACACAGACCCTTGCCCAGGCCACCACCGGCGGCGGCATCAACTACCTCGAACTGATGGCCAAGGCCAGCCTGCCGGTGAAGATCATCGTGCTGCTGCTGCTGGTCGGCTCGTTCGTCAGCTGGGTGATCATTTTCCGCAAGGCCCGCGTGTTCAAGCAGGCCACCCGCGAAGCCGACGAGTTCGAGAACCGCTTCTGGTCCGGTGCGGACCTGGGCAAGCTGTACAGCTCGGCCACCGACCGCAGCCGCAATGTCGGCGGCCTGGAAGCCATCTTCGAAGCCGGCTTCCGCGAGTACACCCGCCTGCGCGACAAGCGCCGCCTGGACGGTCGCGCCCAGCTGGAAGGCGCACAGCGTGCCATGCGCACCACTTACACCCGCGAAGTGGACCAGCTTGAGCGCAACCTGGAACTGCTGGCCAACATCGGCTCGACCGCGCCTTACGTGGGCCTGGTCGGTACCGTGTTCGGCATCATGGTGACCATGCACGACATGATCAGCAGCGGTGCGCAGGCCGGCATCGCCGCCGTCGCGCCGGGCATCTCCGAGGCACTGTTCGCCACCGCCATCGGCCTGTTCGTGGCGATCCCGGCGGTGTGGGCCTACAACCGCTTCACCACGCGCGTGGAGCGCATGTCGGTGCGGTTCGAGACCTTCGCCGAAGAGTTCAGCTCCATCCTGCAGCGCCAGAGCGCTGGCGACGAGTAAGCGCCTGACCCGGGAGTCCAAGCCATGTCCGCTGCCATCGGTCGCCGCAAGCGCCGCAAGCTGAAATCGGAAATCAACGTCGTTCCCTACATCGACGTCATGCTGGTGCTGCTGATCATCTTCATGGTCACCGCACCGCTGCTCACCCTGAGCTTCGACGTCGACCTGCCGCAGTCCAACGCCAAGGCGCTGGAGAGCAAGCAGGATCCGGTGATCGTCTCGGTGCGCCAGGACGGCCAGCTCAGCCTGAAGCTGCCCGACGCCAAGGACCCGACCGCCGTGTCGGCCGAGGAACTGGAAGGCCGTCTGGCCGGCATCGCCGCCCAGGACAAGGGCGTGCGCGTGATCGTCGCCGCCGACCGCGCCGTGGCCTATGAAAAGGTCATTGCTGCGATGGATGTGATCAAGCGCGCCAAGGTAGACAAGGTAGGCCTGGCCACCGATGCACGCTGACGCCCTGCCACCCCCGCATCAGCGCGAACCCGGCTGGGGCCTGCCCCTGGCGCTGGCGTTGCTGGTGCACCTGCTGGTCGCGCTGGTGTTCATCGTGGCCTGGTTCTGGTCGCCCGAGCGCAACACCGATGCCGCCGCCGGCGATCCCTCGGTCGAGGCCAGCCTGGCGCTGTCCGCGTCCGAGGCCTCCGCCGCGCGCCAGGCCCTGCGCCAGTCGGAGAAGCTGGAGGACCTGCCGCCGCCAGTCGCCGAGCCGATCCCGGTGCCGGAAGACACCATCCCGCCGCCGCAGCCGATTCCCGAGCCGCGCCCGCAGGACGCCCCCACGCCGCAGCAGCAACAGGCGCAGGAGCGTGTCGCGCAGCCAGACACCAAGGACCAGGAAGCGGTGAGCGCGCTGGCCATCTCGCAGGAGAAGGCCAAGCAGGAACAGGAAGCCAAGCGCCGCCAAGAACAGATCGACCTGACCGAACGCAAGCGCCAGGAAGAAGCGGAGCAGAAGCTGCGCCTGGCCAAGCAGCAGGAAGCGGACGAAAAGAAGAAGCAGGCCGAGCAGGAGCGCGTGGCGGCTGACAAGGCCGAGGCCGAGAAGCAGAAGAAGATCGCCGAGATCCGTGCCCGCCGCGAGCAGGCCGAGAAGGAAGCCAAGCTGGCCGAGCAGAAGCTGCGCCAGGTGGCAGCCGCGCGTAATGCTGCCGGCAGTGCCGCTGCCGGTTCCAGCGGTGCCTCCCAGCCGGCCGCCGGTGGCGGTGGCAACAGCGATGATCTTTCGGCCAAGTACGCGGCCGCGATCCAGGCCAAGGTGCTGTCGCAGTGGGTGCGCCCGGATACGGTGCCGCTCGGCCAGCGTTGCCAGATCACCATCACCCAGATTCCGGGGGGCACGGTGATGCAGGCCAAGGTCAGCCCGAACTGCCCGTACGACGAGGCCGGCAAGCGTTCGATCGAGGCCGCCGTGCTCAACGCGCAGCCGCTGCCGTACCGCGGCTTCGAGTCTGTGTTCGCACGCACGCTCAACTTCACCTTTACCGCCCAGGATCGCTGAGGCGGGCAGGGCAAGGTGGCTCTCGGGTCACCTGCGCCCACGGATGTCGCGCTTGCCTCTGGCGGGCCCGGTTTCAGCCGGGCAGGCTGGGGGCTGCTGTGGAATACCACCCTGCGGGGCGGTGTGGCCGGGGCAGGCGGTGCGATGTTAGCCACGACGTTAACGGTGCGTGAGAGGACGGGCTGGAACTGACCCGGAATTCACGTACCCTTGGTTCATGATTGCGAAGCGGTTCACTCCCGCTTTGCTATCCCTCGTTCCGGTTTCCCCCTATTGAGCGCTCCATGAAAAAGATGCCTCGCTGGCTTGCCGTGTTTGCGGCCCTGTTGCTGCCCTTTGCTGCCGTCGCGCAGCAGAAGGGGCTGGATATCGACATCATCGGCGGCAATGCCTCCGCGCTGCCGATCACCATCGTGCCGATGCCCTACCAGGGTTCGGCGGCTGCACCGCAGACCGACGTCGCCGGCGTGGTCCGCGCCGACCTCGAGCGTTCGGGCCAGTTCCGCACGCTGCCGGAAGCACAGATCGTCGAAAAGCCCGTGCGGGGCGGCGACATCCAGTTCGCCACCTGGCGCGCGCTGAAGCAGAACTACATCGTGGTCGGCCGCGTGCTCGACGCCGGTGCCGGCGCCTACCGTGTCGAGTACGAACTGTTCGACGTACCGAAGGGCGAGCGCCTGCTGGGCCTGGCGATGACCGCCCGTGGCAACGCCATGCGTGACGTCGCCCACCAGATGGCCGACGCCATCTACGAGAAGATCACCGGTGTCCGTGGCGCCTTCTGGACCCGCATCGCCTACGTGACCGCCAGCGGCAAGGGCGACGCCATGCGCTACGCGCTGATGGTGGCCGACTCCGATGGCTACAACCCGCAGACCATCGTGCGTTCGGCCGAGCCGCTGCTGTCGCCGTCGTGGAGCCCGGATGGCAGCAAGCTGGCCTACGTCAGCTTCGAGCGTGGCAATTCGGCCATCTACATCCAGAACATCGGCACCGGTGCGCGTGAGCTGGTCACCAGCTTCCGCGGCATCAACAGCGCCCCGGCGTTCTCGCCGGACGGCCGCAAGCTGGCCCTGACCCTGTCGCGTTCGGGTAACCCGGAAATCTACGTGATGGACCTGGGCAGCAAGCAGCTGGCCCAGCTGACCAACCACTTCGCCATCGATACCGAGCCGACCTGGGCACCGGACGGCAGCGCGGTGTACTTCACCTCCGACCGCGGCGGCCGTCCGCAGGTCTACAAGGTCGGTGCGGGCGGCGGCAGCGCCGAGCGCGTGACCTTCCAGGGCAACTACAATGCCAAGCCCTCGGTGTCCTACGATGGCAAGAAGATCGCCGTCGCCCAGGGCTCGGGCAACAGCTACAAGATCGCGATGATGGACAGCTCGCTGGGTTCGCCCCGCTGGAGCACGCTGTCCCCGGGTTCGCTGGATGAATCTCCGAGCTTTGCGCCCAACGCAAGCATGGTGTTGTACGCCGCCCGCGAGGGTGGCCGTGGTGTGCTGTACGCCGTTTCTGCCGATGCGCGCGTGCGCCAGCGGTTGGTTCTGGCTGACGGAGATGTGCGCGAACCGGCATGGTCCCCATACCGTACCCAGCGCTAAAAGAGTGTTAATATTTTCGCTGTCTTGAACCCCTCATCGGCCTAGGAGCCACAAAGGTATTGCCATGAACAAGTCCACCCGCGTTCTGCTTGTTTCCCTGCTGTCTGTGGCCGTCCTGGCCGGTTGCTCGAAGAAGGTGAAGGAAGAGCCGGCAGCCCCGGTTGACACCGGCACCTCGACCACCACCCCGACCGCTCCGTCGACCTCCGGCCTGTACGGCCCGGGCGACCTGGACACCGACGCTTGCCTGCGCCAGCGCGTTGTCTACTTCGACCTGGACAAGGAAGACGTGAAGCCGGAATTCCAGGCCATCATGGCGTGCCACGCCAAGTACCTGCGTGACCGTCCGTCCTCGCGCATCACCCTGCAGGGCCACACCGACGAGCGCGGTTCGCGCGCGTACAACCAGGCCCTGGGCGAGCGTCGTGGCAACGGCGTCAACTCGGCCCTGCAGGCCAACGGTGGCTCGGCTTCGCAGCTGACCGTCGTGTCCTACGGTGAAGAGCGTCCGGTCTGCACCGAGTCGAACGAGTCCTGCTGGTCGCAGAACCGTCGCGTCGAAATCGTCTACACCGCGCAGTAATCCATGCGTATTGGCATCAAACTGATGCTGGTCGTTGCGGCAGCCCTCGTGGCTGCCGCACCGGCGCATGCACAGCGACAGAGCCTGGCCGACCGCGTTGGCGCGATCGAGCAGCAGATGTACAACAACAGTGCCAACCAGGACCTGTTGAACCAGATCAATCAGCTGCGGCAGCAGGTCATCAGCCTGCAGGCCTCGATCGAGCAGTTGCAGCACGACAACGCCCAGCTCAAGCAGTCCGCCCAGGACCAGTACCTGGATCTGGACAGCCGCCTGAACCGGTTGGAAGGGGGCAATGCCGCCCCGGCCCTGCCGCCCGTTCCGGCGAGCGCGCCGAAGGCCGCCCCGGCCCCGGCAAAACCCGCAGTGGCGGCCACTTCCGAGCGGCCGCCTTCCGTCCATGGTGATGCCGGCAGCCTTGCCGCCACCGGCGACGAGCGCACCTCCTACAACGTCGCCTTCGATTTGCTGAAGGCCGGCAAGTACGATGATTCGGCGCAGCTGTTCCTGAGCTTCCTGCAGCTGTACCCGAACGGCATCTATGCGCCGAATGCGCTGTACTGGCTGGGCGAGAGCTACTACGCCACCCGCAATTTCCCGATGGCCGAGACCCAGTTCCGTGAACTGCTCTCGCGCTATCCGACCCACGACAAGGCCGCAGGCGGCCTGCTCAAGGTTGGCCTCTCGCAGTATGGCGAGGGCAAGGTCGACCAGGCCCAGCAGACGCTGGAGACCGTCGTGGCGCAGTACCCCGGCTCGGACGCCGCGCGCACCGCGCAGGACCGCCTGCAGTCGATCCGCCTCGGCAAGCAGATCCGCTGATCCGCTGACCGGGCGTACAATGGGTGCCCTGTAGAGCCGAGCCCACGCTCGGCTGCTTTCGTTTCCGGACCGGCAAACCCGCCCGGATCCGGTAGCGCCGGGCCATGCCCGGCGGCCTGCATTACCGGCTGGGCCACACCCGACCGGCTGCAGTTGTAGAGCCGAGCCATGCTCGGCTGCTTTCGTTACCGGCCACGGTAGCCCACCCGCCACGTGTCCCACCAAGAAGTCCCCGCCATGACCGCCGTTACCTCGTCCAGCGCCGCCGCCACGCCCAGTGAGATCGTGCAGTCGCCTCTGCCACGCCTGAAGATCACCGAGATCTTCACCTCGCTGCAGGGCGAAGCCGATACCGCCGGCTGGCCGACCGTGTTCGTGCGCCTGACCGGCTGCCCGCTGCGTTGCCAGTACTGCGACACCGCCTATGCCTTCCATGGCGGCACCTGGTGGGACATCGACGACATCGTGGCCGAGGTGCTGGCCCAGGGCGTGCGCCACGTCTGCGTGACCGGTGGCGAGCCGCTGGCACAGAAGCGCTGCCTGGTACTGCTGCAGAAGCTGTGCGACGCAGGCATGGATGTCTCGCTGGAAACCTCCGGTGCGCTGGACGTCAGCGCCGTGGACTCCCGGGTATCGCGCGTGGTCGACATCAAGAGCCCGGGTTCGGCCGAAGTGGCGCGCAACCGCTGGGACAACCTGCCGTTGCTGACCGCCCGCGACCAGATCAAGTTCGTCATCTGCAGCCGCGAGGATTACGACTGGGCCAAGTCCCTGTTGGCCGAGCACGATCTGGTGAAGCGTTGCACCGTGTTCTTCTCGCCGAGCAAGGGTGAGATCACCGCGCGCCAGCTGGCCGACTGGATCGTCGAGGACCGGCTGCCGGTGCGCTTCCAGATGCAGTTGCATAAAATCCTGTGGAACGACGAGCCGGGCCGATGAGCCCAGGCAGCGTTCCCTGATGTAGCTCCGGCGCGGGACAGCGTGCTGGCTTTCCCCTCCCAACCGGATGTTTTACCCATGAAGAAGGCAGTCGTGCTTCTCTCCGGCGGCATGGATTCAGCCGCCGTCATCGCCATGGCCCAGGAACAGGGCTTCGCCGTGCATGCCCTGAGCGTGCGCTACGGCCAGCGCCACACCTCCGAACTGGATGCCGCCGCCCGCGTGGCCAAGGCCCAGGGCGTTATCGCGCACAAGACCGTGGACGTGGACCTGCGCAGCATCGGCGGCTCGGCGTTGACCGACGACATCGACGTGCCCGAGGCCGGCGGTGCCGGCATTCCGGTCACCTACGTGCCGGCACGCAACACCATCATGCTGTCGCTGGCGTTGGGCTGGGCCGAAGTGCTCGGCGCCAACGACATCTTCTGCGGCGTCAACGCCGTGGACTACTCCGGCTACCCGGACTGCCGTCCCGAGTTCGTGGCCGCGTTCCAGGCGCTGGCCAACCTGGCCACCAAGTCGGGCGTGGAAGGCGCGGGCATCAAGGTGCACGCACCGCTGCAGTTCCTCAGCAAGGGCCAGATCGTCAGCGAAGGCGTGCGCCTGGGCGTGGACTTCGGCCTGACCGTGTCCTGCTACAACGCCGACGCCAACGGCGCCGCCTGCGGCCACTGCGATGCCTGCCGCCTGCGCGCGCAGGGCTTCACCGAGGCCGGCGTAGCCGACCCGACGCTGTACGCCTGACCGCGCAATCACTCTCTCGGTGGGTGCGAACCGTTGGTTCGCACTCCTTGGCCTACCGCTGCCGCAACCACCCCGACGCGTCAATAAACGCCCGCACTGCCTCCGGATCGGCATAGTCCAGTTCGATCATCCGCGCGATCCCCGCCTTCTCATCGGCCTGCTGCCGCATGTACCCCTGCGCGATGCGATACCCGGCGTAGTACCCCACATCACTCACCCCGAACGGATTGCGGGCGCTGTTGTAGAGCCAGTTGTCGAGATTTTCCCCGTTCATCTCAGCAATGAAGCGCGTGCGGATTTCCGCTTCGTGAGTTGCGCCGTAGTCGTAGAAGGGTAATGCCGGCCGGCGCCCGCTCAGCCGCTCCGCCACATACTCGGCCACACCCTCGCGCACTGCATACTGGGCCAGGCTGCCGGCGGTCTCGCGCTGCTGGGTATGCACGTACTCGTGCAGGTTGTTCTGCGCGTTGTTCGCTCCCGGACGGCTGTCGTAGAAGATCCGCAGGCGGCTGCGCATCGGCTCCGGCAGCTCGCTCACGTCCACGCGCTCATCGCCCAGCGCCATCTCCGCTCCGATCAGCACCTTGTCACCCAGTGTGGTGCCGCCGGTACGCAGAACACCGACCGCATAGGTGATGGTGGCGGGGCGCAGGGCGGGGTAGAGCGTCCGGAAGGCGGTCAGGTCCCGTTCCAGGGTGGCGCTGGCCTGCTGCGCGTTGGCGGTCAATGGCCGTACCGACGTCCAGAAGCGCGGCCACGTACGCATGGCCGTGGCGTATTCGCGGGCGGTGTAGTTGCGCACCTGCATCAGCGCATGCAGGCCGGGGCTGCCTGGATCGATGTAGCGCTCCTGCACCAGTGCGACCTGGCGTTCAACGTCGGGCTCGGTGCGCACGGCGTCATAGGTAGCCCAGAAGCGGCCGATATCATCAGTGACGACCTGGGGCGGGGCGGCCAGTGTTGCGCAGGGCAGCAGCAGGGCGGCAATGAGGCAGAAGGGCAGGCGCATCCGTGGCTCCGGGGAAGGATCACAGATGGGATGCGACGGAGGCCCGGAAGGTTTAAGCGGGCTCACCGGATCGGGTAGTGCCGGCCGCTGGCCGGCAACCTCATGCACCAGGGTTTCACCCGGCCCGGCAAAGTAGGGTAGAATGCCCACCCCGCCGAAAGGCTGGGGCAGTGCAATGGGCCGTTAGCTCAGTCGGTAGAGCAGAAGACTTTTAATCTTTTGGTCGAAGGTTCGAATCCTTCACGGCCCACCATTGCGACAGAAGGGTTTCGGAGCGATCCGGAGCCCTTTTTGTTTTTCCGCAATCGTCAGTCTTTTCCGCAAAATCACTTCGTCGGGGTTACGCGGTCGCCCTTACGCTTTCGCGTGTAGGTCTCGGTCATCACCACGGACGAGTGACCCAACTGTCGCTGCGCCTGGCGGATATCTGCCGCCGCGTCCGCTTTGTCAGTGCCGGCCTTAGCCCGCAGGTCCTGGAACTGGAAGGCCCCCTTGGCAACGCCTGCACGTGCGCGCGCTGCATCGAATCGGCTTCGCAGTTGGCCCTTGCTCAGCGGCTGGCCATACTCATCCAGCAGCAGCGCCGTGTGCACGATCACCGCACCTTTCTGCTTGCCGCGGCGCTTGAATGTCCTGGCACCGAAGCGCACCAGCAGCTCGGCCAGCTCACCCTCGATGGCAATGCGCAGCTTGTGCTTGGTCTTGCTCTGGCTGATATGCAGGAAGCCATCCCGCACGTCTCGCCGATCCATGCTGAGAGCATCGGACGGGCGCTGGCCAGTCAGGTAGGCCAGATCCAGCGCATCGCGCAGCGGCTGATCTGCTGCATCCCACACTGCCCGGTATACGTCATCCTCGACGTCCACATCGCGGCCCGCTTCGCCGTAACCACGCACGCCCTTGCAAGGGTTTTCCGCGTCGGTGAAGCCTCATTCCCTACACTTGTTCCACAGATGGCTGAGCAGCGCTTTCTCGCGGTTGGCGCTGACCATGGCCACCGTCCCGTTCTTCGTTCGCCAGTCCAGGTACTGCCGAACGTGAAGCGGCCGGATCTTCGCCAGCGGCGCTGGTGGATTGCAGAAGAATTCTTCCAGCTTCGCCAGTTCTGCCAGGTTGACCTTGGCCGTTGATGCGCGCTTCTTGGGGATAACCAATTGTTTGTAGCGAGCCGCTGCATCCCGGAAGGTCACGATCTCCGGAACAGCCGCTTCGGTCGCCATCAGCTCCGCCCACTTGCGAGCGGCCTCCGGGTAGCTTTTACCCAGCGGAGTTTCTCGCCGCGGCTTACCGCCATGGTCGAAGAAGTAATACGTGGCATTTTCCCCGCGGCCGCTTCCGCATGTGCGGGATCGCGCCCGGATCCTTTGAACGTCGTCCCATTACGCAGCGGGCCTCAATGCGTTGCTTGACCACCCACCTTCTACATCAGGTGCTTTCTTCGCTGACCCATCGACGGCCGACCACATCACCACCGGCCAGCCGGCAGCGTTGATGGTATGGGGGATTCCGTTCCGGGCCAGATTCTGGATCTGCCGACGCTTGGTGTGTGCGCCTGTCAGCTCCGCCACATCGCCGTGCGCGCCAGGGCGCATGATCTTGTCAGCCGTTGATACGGCGCACCTACACGGGCTCATCGATTGTGTTCGGCACGGTGTGGGTATACGACTCGGTTGTGACTGGAACACCGGGCAAGGAAGGAATCGAGGTGTACCGAGAGCACACCGGCGAACTGGCCTTCGCTTCCTGGGCGAAGCCCCTACGCATCATGGGCGTGACGACTGCTCCGTTCGGAGCGGCTGAGGGTGCCTACATGCAGGTCCCGGCTGGTCGGCGGTACGCGGTGATATCGTCTCGCTCGTGTCAGCGGATCGAGCGTGGCGTGGGCTTCCGCCTGACCGGGCCGCAGGGGGATGGGACCGGTGGGGGAAGTTCGGGGCGCTTCTACTACGCCGGCGCTGCCGCTTTGATCCCCCAGTCCGACAATGCGACGCAGTTCAGTGCATCCGGCCACTTCGTGCTGATCGACGTGACCGGCCACTAAGCTGCAGCGTCACGGCGACTGAACGACGGGGCGTGTCAGATTGCGCTCATGTGCTACTTCGCCCAGATCACTGCTGCTTACTAGGAGCTGGAGCACTAAGATCGACAAGCAAGAAAATGCCCCCTTGAATCAAGGGGGCAAAAGTGCTGTCGCGTGGGAGCTATGGATCAGCCGAACCCGCAGTCCACCATGGTGTCGTCGAAGGTCTCGCATCTGCGGATGCCGTTTGCCTCAGTACATGCGGTCCCTGTGCGAGGCCGAACAGTGCATTGCCCCCCTCCGAAGTCACCGCCGCCACCTACACCGCCACCGCCACCGCCACCACCTGGAGGGGTTCTTGTTTGAGGGATGGGGGGATCACCTATGTAATTTCCAGAATCATCAAGTGTGTATTTAACGCACGCGGTGCCGTTACATACGGTGATTGTGTCGCCAGATTGTGGCTTCTCGGGTGCGCTTACCTTAACGTAGTTCTTTATTTCACTTAAGGTTCTGTTGGTGGGGAACGGGGAGCCGAGGTCGCAACCTCCGCAAAGTATAGAGTAGTTTGCGGATGCTGCGCTAAATGACCCAAAGCTAATGGATAGTCCTGCGGTCAGTGTGACAATAATCAAAGCAGCGATCCATAATTTGGATATATTGCTTCTGCGGCTAGGTGTGGGGCTCTTCAAGTCATGCGCTGTTTCCACAATTAAGTCCCTTTTGTGGTGGATTTCTTGATTAGAGGCAACAATTCTGGGTTATTTGAATGGATAGTCTGTTTGCGATTTCAACCTCCCTCGATGAAAGTGATTTGGATTCTCGAGAAATCAACTCTTGAAGGCTTGGGTTGGGCGCAAGTGAGTAGGCGGACTTGAAGTATGCCAATGATTGGGAGGGGGATTTTTCGGTGAGGATGCCATTATCGAACGCGTTTCCAAGCGCCATCAAAGCATCTACGCTGCCTGTCGATGCGGCGTACTGAAGGTTTTGCATCGCCTCAATACGGTAGTTGGCTAGTCTTTCCGGATGAGATAGGTAATCTGAGCGATTTCCCAAGATGGATTTGGAATCCATCGCAAACATTATTTTTGCCTCAATCGATCCCTGGTCTGCAGCCCTCTTTAGCCACGGCTCGTATGAGAGTTCCGGATCGCTCAGCAATGCTTCGCAGTTGACAAGGTTTTTCTCAAGCGAGTTCTTGTATTGTTCTTCAATTCCCTGTGATCTGTAGATTTGAAGGAGGGATAGGGAGGGGGTGTCTAGCGCTGATTTGCACTGATTGACTGCTAGGTATATGTCATATGTCGCAGTTGCGTCCCCTGTTCTGGATCTCTGTAGGAGTGACTGTACATATTTCAGGGCGTCACCTTGAGGTGGCGATTGTGTTCGCGAAATCGAGTAAGCGTGGCCCCGATTTTGGATTACGACCTTAGGGTCAATTTTTGCTCTAGAAACGAGATGGGAGAGATCCTCGCGAACTGGCGACACTGAGGAGTGTTCAAGCTCCTCATTTTTTAAGCTTGTCGGTTGGGGGGCGAGATTATTTGTAGGTCGCATCGAGTATGCGACGACTGCGGCGGCTGCGAGTAGTGCGATGGCGATGCCTACGTAAGCTACGCTTCTTCTCATGCTGACATCCTCTTAAATACTTCTTTGGTGTCCTCATGCTCTGAACTCGGCTCCGTTTCGCCTTAGTTCTACATTTCGCGGACCAGGTCAATGCTTCTTTCTGATCGGGGCGTGCAAGAGAAGCGCATGGGGTGACTGTTGAATGGTCTGACGCTCTCAATCGGCAGTCAAAAATCCAATAGGGAACTTCCTTCCTCGCGTGTAGGGCTTTCCCTATACGTTGAGGTTGCAGGCCAATCAGCGCAGGTGGCTGACAGTGTGCCGGCTCTTCGGGCGGTTTGACCTCCCAGGATCCGGCCTGTGGGCAGCTCAACCCGGGGCGCGTGAGCGGCGCCGTGCCGGTACAGAGTCGAGCCAGGCTCGACCCTCGGATTCGGGCAAATTGACGATTTCGTCAAATCGGCCATGCAGGGCTTAACAATTCCTTCGTCCAACGATTCAGGCAGGTCGCCGCCGCGTTCGCAGGATCTGCGACGGCCTGCCGTAATCTCCCGGCCATGCCGCTCCCCGCCGACTTCTACTGGACGACTAGGTCGGCCAGCCACCCGAACGACACCCCGACTGTAATCGCCTGCCATGGGGTGTGGGGGGGGCCATGGCTGAACGGGTGAACGATGGAATCTGGATTGCCTCGCTGGACCGGCACCGGCACGGCCCGGGAGGTCCGTTCCGCTGGTGCAGCAGCTGCGAGCAAGGCCGGGCAGGGGCCGAGCTGTGGGTGGCCAGGCACGAGGCCCGGCTGCGCGAGGACGTCGCCTCGATCTTGGCGCGGCAGGAGAAGGTCCGGGGCAACCGGCTGGCCAAGGCCGACCAGGATCCGCCATTCGGATGGATGGGATAGCCCTTGTTGTGGCTGCTGGATGGGTTGGATATCCGTTCCGCAAAATTTCCGGGGCCTTTGCGGCCCAAGGCTTTCAAATGTCAGTTTCGAAGACTGTAGCGGAACGAATGGCGGCGTAACGCATTGAAAGTAATGCAATTGTCCTGTGACTTTTAATCTTTTGGTCGAAGGTTCGAATCCTTCACGGCCCACCATTGCATCCAATGACCCAGGTCATTCAGAAAGGCACCGCAATGCGGTGCCTTTTTTGTGGCGCTCGTCCAGGGCAACTACTTCGTCCGCGCATTCTTCGCTTTATCCGCCGCCGCGTCGGCAGCCTCCTGTGCGGCCGTTGCTGCCGCATTCGCGGAACGTGCCGCCTCCGCTCTTGCCGCCTCGAAATAGGTGAGCCGCTGCAGACTGGTTCTGCGTTCCAGTTCCATTGCTGCGGCGAAGCTCTCCGGATGCTTTGCAGCACAGGCCTCCTGCACCAGTTGCACGGCACGATCAGACAGCCCGGGCTGGATGTTGCCGAGCAGGCAATCGGCATACGGTACGGGCGCGGCCGGGCTGGCGGCCAGCGCGGCGATGAGTACTGCACTCAACATGCAAACCTCCTTGTAGGTTTCGAAGGGGCTGGTGACCAGTCGGTCCCAAGTATGGACCGGTTCTGGGTGCAACGGCGGGTACGCCGGCCGGATATCCCGGCACACCCGTTCCGCCAGCCCGCGGCAGGCGAAGAACAACCCATCGCCCCCCTTTCATTCAGATGGCGGTCGGGCGTGACCATCGACCGGCAGCGCTCAGCGGCGTGCAGCATTTCCGCCACGGTCAGCATGCCAACGGCGGCACGCTTCGCGCGTGCCATCGCCTGTTCGCGCCCGGGCGGCAGATCGGTTTCCGGCTAGGGCAGGCCGTCGGCGCCGTCGCCATCGCGGATGCGCTTGAGGCATCCCCAGAATGCGCATCCACGCATGGCGTGGATCTACTTTCGCCTGAGAACAATCGCTGCGATGACGGCTGCGATGCCGAGCGGGATCAGGACGACCGCCAGAAGAATGATCCAGTGCCAAATGCTGAAGCCCCCATGTCCCAACTCCTTGTAGGAAACGACGAATGCTAGCAAACGCGATTGCAGTCATTTCCCGATACAGTTCAAGCATCGCGCAGCGCCGTAGCATACGTACAGGCTTGCCGAATCGGCCGACGCCTTGGCCTTGGCGTTATGCTCGGCACTTTCCCAGGATGGGCCGCTCCATGCGCTTGATCGTGTTGTCGCTGTTGTTGTCCGCTGTCTCCGCCGCGCCGTTGATGGCCGCCGAGCCGGCGCCGTCCGCACAGGCCGCTGCCGCGACCCCGCTGGTCATCGGCGAGACCTTTACCATCGAGTCGAAGGCGCTGGGCGAAACCCGCCGCATCAATGTCTACCGCCCGCAGCCGTGGGGGCTGGACCCGAAGGCACCATTGCCGGTGCTGTACATGGCCGATGGCGGCATCGGCGAGGACTTCCTGCATGTGGCCGGGCTGGTGCAGGTGCTGAGCGGCAACGGCAGCATGCGTCCGTTCCTGCTGGTAGGCATCGAGAACACCGAACGCCGCCGCGACATGACGGGCCCCAGCAGCGACCCGCAAGACCAGAAGATCGCGCCCCGCATCGGCGGTTCAGCGGCCTACCGCAGCTTCCTGCGCGATGAACTGATGCCGCAGGTGCGCCAACGCTACCCGACCACCGACGAGCGCGCGCTGATCGGTGAATCGCTGGCCGGCTTGTTCGTGGTCGAGACGTTGCTGCAGGAGCCGACACTCTTCAACAGCTACATCGCGCTGGACCCCAGCCTGTGGTGGAATCGGGGCACGATGTTGGCCGCTGCGGCCAAGCAGTTGCCGGCGGTGACGCGTGCGCAGCCGCGCGTATTCCTGGCCAGCAGTGGGCAGCCGGAGCTGGCTGCGTCCGCCGCGCAGTTGGCCACGCTGCTGCAGCAGGCGTCGCCGTCGCAGCTGGTGAAGTACCTGCCGCTGCCGGAGGAAACCCACACTACGATCTATCACCCAGCCGCCTTGCAGGCGCTGCGCACGCTGTTCCCGGCACCGCCGCCGGCCTCGCCCTGACCGCACTGGCACCAGGCTGTACACCATGCAAGGATGCGGCAGCGGCGCCATCCAGTGCGCCGCCCGCAACGGGAGCGTGTGGATGCAGCGTGTGCGTGGATGGAGTATGGCGGCCTGCCTGGCCGTGAGTGGCTGTGCGATGTCGGTGGCACCACCGGCAACGCAGAGTGACGCGAAGGAAAGCGCGGCAACGGCCGTGCCGGGCGTGGTGCTGCCGGATACCGAAGCGCTGCGCGTACATGACCCGGTGGGGCGCGACTACCCGATATGGGTGGCGCTGCCGGCCGACTATGCGGCGCATCCGGAAAAGCACTATCCGGTACTGTACGTGACCGATGCGCTGTACAGCTTCCCGCTGGTGCGCAGCGTGCGCAATCTGGTGGGGCAGCAGGGCGTCAACATCGAGAATTTCATCCTGGTCGGTCTGCCGCCGCAGGAGGGCCTGACTTCAAAGCAGAGCCGCTCGCGCGACTACACGCCCAGCAATCCGGCGCGCACGGTCGATGGCTATTACAGTGATGACGTCACCTACGGCGGTGCGGCACATTACCGCGATTTCCTGGCCGCACAGGTGCTGCCGATGGTCGATGCGCGTTATCGCACCGATCCCGCCCGGCGCATGTTCGCTGGTCATTCCTATGGCGCGCTGTTCGGTGCCTATGTGCTGACCACACAACCGGACATGTTCAGCACCTACATCCTGTCCAGTCCTTCGCTGTGGTTCGACCAGCTTCTGCTGCCGCGCATGCAGGATGGCGCCGTCATCCCTGCGCAACCTACGCGCGTGCTGCTGTCGGTGGGTAGCTACGAGACGGACAAGCCAGGGCCACGTTATTCCACCGGCAACGACATGCTGAGGCAGACCGCGGACTTCACTGCCCAGCTGAAGCGCACGGGTCGCAAGTTGAATGTGGACAACGTGGTGATTGACGGCGAGGACCATCTCACGGTTTACCCGCGGGTGATCACTCGCGCACTGCTGGAGGTGATGCCGGGTGAAGGGCCGTACACCGGCGGTTGATGGGGGGCTGCATCCACGCATGGCGTGGATCTACCGGTGGTGTTGACGCGGATCCATGCCGAAGAGAAACGGAATCAGTAGATCCACGCCAGGCGTGGATGATTGCCTCAGGCCGCGCTGGCTTGCGGCGGCGGTATCAAGGTGGCATCTGCTGCATGGCGGAAACACAGGCGGATGGCATCGAGCAGTTCGCTCATGCTGTACGGCTTGGGCAGGAAGTGGATGCCGGCGCGCAGCTGCGGCAGCACGCGGTGCTGGTCCATGCCGGAGGTGACCAGGATCGGCAGCTGCGGCAGGTGCTCACGCACGCGGTTGGCGGTTTCGATGCCGCTGATGCCGCCCAGGCAGACGTCGGTGAACAGCAGGTCGAACGGTTCGCCGGCGTTGAGCAGGCCCAGTGCGGCCTCGGCGCTGCTGACAGCGGTGACCTGGCAGGCCTGGCTTTCCAGGGCGAGGCGACTGAGTTCCTGGGTTTCCTCGGCGTCCTCGATCAGCAGGACGCGCGGTTCCACAAAGCGCTTGGACAGCAACATGACGCGGCAACTCCGGACAACAGGGGGAGCGAAAGGCGCGCAAGTATGCGCAAGCCGGTAGTGAGCCCGGCGTGCACGGCAAGCTAAGTGGGCGTTACAGCTGTCCGCGCCGTTGGCGGCGCACGTACCAGGCCAGGATTGCGACCGCGAGCAGGGCGGTGCCGATGCGCAGGCTGGTGGCCTGCCAGCCGAGCGCGACGGCGTCATCAAGGCTGAACACATTCCAGGCCAGGTTCATCGAAACGTGCAGGACCAGGCCGCACCACAGGGTGTCACCGTCGAGGTGGTCGAGCCAGGCGAAGATGAAGCCGCCGAGGGCGATCACCGCGCCGACGAACAGCGCGATGCCGCCACCGTCGAACCCACCGAAGCCCAGCCAGTGCACCATGCCGAACAGCAGTGCCTGCGGCAGCGCGAGCAGCGGCCACGGACCACGCACGATCTTCATTAGAAGCACGAAGCCGAGGCCGCGGAACAGCACTTCCTCGGCCAGTGGGAACAGCACGGCCAGCATGGTGGCGTCCAGCGCGGTCAGCGCGGTGTTCAGGGTACCGAGCAGCGCCAGGCCCAGCCAGCACGGCAGGCTGGCCAGCAACACCCACATCGGGCCGCCCCAACCATTCCCGCGCAGCCCGAGGCTGGCCAGCAGGCCCATGCCACGGGGCCGCAGCAGCGTGGCCAGCAGTAGTGCCACCAGCACCGTCAGCGCGTTGTCCAGCAGGCTGCCGCCGTAGGGTATGGGCAGGGCGGGAATCGGAGTCCCTGCGGCCGCAGCGATATCGCGCAGGTTCAGGCCCAGGCCAACGCCCAGCAGGACCAGCAGCAGGCGCGCGGCGGTGGGCAGGCGGGACAACGCGGTCATGTACGCACTCCCTGCGGAACAGGGGCCCAGTGTGTGCGACTGCCGCCGCATCGGCACGCGTCGGAAGTCCCTGTGCCATCGGTCATGCGTTGCCGCACAGTCATCACCGCACAGGTACAGTCGATGCAGGACCGACAGGAGCAATGCCGATGCTGTGCCCCGTGTGCAAGACCCAGACCCTGCAGATGGCCGAACGCCATGGCATCGAGATCGACTATTGCCCCGGCTGCCGGGGCGTGTGGCTGGATCGTGGTGAACTGGACAAGATCATCGAGCGTGCCGGTGCCGGTGCCGGTGCCGGTGCCGGTGCCGGTGCGGCCGTGCCGCCGCCCGCGCCTGTGCAGCAGCATCCGGCATCCTCTCCGCCGCCGGTGATGCACCGTGATACCCGCCACTTGGGCCAGCGCTACGAGGACAATCGGGGCCACGGATACAAGAAAAAGAAGAAGGACAGCTTCCTGTCGGAGCTGTTCGACTTCTGAGGCGTTGTAGAGTCGAGCTTGCTCGACTGGCTCTTGTTACCAATAGTCGAGCAAGCTCGACTCTACGGATCAGGTGCAGTCGAGCATGGCTCGACTCTACATGGAGCGCGTGATCACGACCGCCGCAGGATGAACTCACGGTCGTGGGTGTCGCCGACGATGAAGTCGTACTCGCCAACCTTGCTGCAGCCGTAACGCGCATAGAAGCGCTGTGCGCCGAAATTCTCTTCCCACACGCCCACCCACAGGGCGCGGCGCTGCGGCTGGTCCAGCCAGGCCATGAACGCGTCCATCATGCGTGCACCATGGCCGCCGTTCTGGTGTGCGGCCAGGATGTAGAACCGCTTCAGTTCGATGTCGCCCTCGCGTGCATCCGTGTGCGGCAGGGTGTTGGCACCGGCGGCCAGATAGCCGACCACGGCGTCACCGTCCATCAACAGCCAGATGGCACTGCGTGGATCGGACAGTTCGATGCGCTGCGGCTCGCTGCTGTAGTGCGCCTGCAGGAAATCGTGCAGCTCCTGCGGCGGATAGGAATCGCCCCAGGTTTCGTTGTAGGTGGCAATCGCGATGGCCGACAGCGCGTCGACGTCGGCAAGGGTGGCGCGGCGGATCTGCAACGACATGGCGGTGCCTGCATTGGAACGTGGCGCAGTGTAGCCGGCCCCGGCGGCTGCCGGGGCTGGCCATTGCTCACGAACTGCTGCTCAGAACCACATGCGCACGCCGGCCACCCAGCGTGTGTCGCGTGCGTGGTCACCGGCGTAGTCGGCGGTGTCACCAAACGTGCGTTCGTGGCTGATGCCGATGTAGGGCGCGAAGCGGCGGCTGAACTCATAGCGCAGTCGCAGACCGGCTTCGACCTTGTTCAGGCCACGACCGATGCCGTACTCCTTCTCGTCCTTGGCCGCGACGGTGGCTTCCAGCAGCGGCTGCAGAATCAGGCGGTTGGTCAGCAGCACGTCGTACTCGACTTCGGCCTTGGCCAGCACCTGGCCGCCGGAGCCCATGTACAGCGTGGCCGAGCTCTCGAACTTGTACGGCGCCAGGCCCTGGATGCCGACGGCCGCCCACGTGCGCGAGTCGGCCGGGCGGAAGTCCTGGCGCACGCCGACCAGCACGTCCCACCATGGCGACACGCTGCGGCCATACAGTGCTTCCAGTGACGACGATTCCGTGCGGCCACGGCTGCGTTCGCCATCGGTGCGCAGCCACAGGCGGTTGATGTTGCCGCCGATCCAACCGGTCGCCTCCCAGGCCTGACCATTGCTGCTCTTGCCATCCCAATGTTCCAGACGGTCGATCAGCAGCAGGCTGTTGATCTCCGGCGCATGCTCCATCGCACCGTGGGCGATGGGCGGGAAGGCCGCGGCGCGGTCGGCGTCGGTCGGCACCGGGATGGGTTCGCGCGGTTCGGTCGGTGCAGGCGATCCGTGGCCCATCGCGGCGTGGTCCATCGTGGAATGATCCATCGTGGAATGGTCCATCGTGGAATGGTCCATCGTGGAATGGTCCATCGTCGCCGGCTGCCTCGAGCGATGGTCCATCTTCGAGTGATCCATGGCTGAGTGGTCCATCGCGCCCGAATCCATCTTCGAATGATCCATCTTCGAATGATCGATCGGTTCGACCGGCGTCTTCGCGGTTTTCGCGGGCGGATCCATCGCGGCCATGTCATGACCAGCGTGCGACTGCGCGAACACCGGCAATGCAGCGGCCAGGCCCAGGGCCAGCAGGCTGGGGGAAAGCAGTGAGCGGCTCATTCTTCGATCCTCACTTCGCGCATCATGCCCGCTTCCATGTGGTACAGCAGATGGCAGTGGTAGGCCCAGCGGCCGAGTGCATCGGCGCGCACGCGATAGCTGCGGCGGGTGCCCGGCGGCATGTCGATGGTGTGCTTGCGCAGCTGGAACTCGCCCTGTGCGTTTTCCAGATCGCTCCACACGCCGTGCAGATGGATCGGGTGCTGCATCATGGTGTCGTTGACCAGCACGATGCGCATGCGCTCGCCGTAGTTCAGCCGCAGTGGTTCGGCGCTGGCAAACGGGATGCCATCGAACGACCAGGAGAACTTCTCCATGTGTCCGGTCAGGTGCAGTTCGATCTCGCGGCTCGGCTCGCGGCCATCCGGGTCTTCGAACAGGCTGCGCATCGCGCCGTAGGTCAGCACCTGGCGGCCGTTATCGCGCAGGCCGATGCCGGGGTCGTCCAGCTTCGGTTCGGAGGCCGAGCTCTGCATGTCCACCAGCGGGTTGTTGCGTTCGCTGGCAGGGTGCTTCGGTGCCTTGCTGGCGGCATCGCCGCCGCCGTGCGCGCCGTGGCCCATGCTGGCGCCGCAGCCACCTTCCATGCTTTTCATCGCGGCCATGTCGTGACCGCCGTGGCCACCACTGCCCATGTCGTGACCCATGTCGCTCATCGTCAGCAACGGACGTGGGTCGCGCGCGGGAATCGGTGCCTGCAGGCCATGGCGAACCGCCAGTGTTCCGGCGGCGTAGCCGGTGCGGCCCATGTCCTGGCAGAAGATGGTGAAGGCGTCCTGGCCGCTCGGTTCGACGATCACATCGTAGGTTTCGGCCGGGGCGATGCGGAACTCATCGATGCTCACCGGGTGGATGTACTGGCCGTCGGCAGCGACCACGGTCATCTTCAGGCCAGGAATGCGTACGTCGAAGTAGGTCATCGACCCGCCATTGATGAAGCGCAGCAGCACCTTCTCGCCGCTGCGGAACAGCCCGGTCCAGTTGCCGGCCGGGGCGGTGCCGTTCATCAGGTAGGTATAGGTGTGCGCGTTGATGTCGGAGATATCGGTGGGCGTCATCCGCATCCGGCCCCACATGCCACGGTCGGACAGCGCCGCCGACCAGCCGTCGCGTTTCGCGTCGCGCAGGAAGTCGGGCAGGGTGCGCTTGTAGTAGTTGTCGTGCTCGGCCAGCTTCTTCATGCGGCGGAACAGCGCGCCCGGGTCCATGTCGGTCCAGTCCGACAGCATGATCACGTGCTCGCGGTCGTGGTGGTACGGCGCCGGTTCGGCCGGGTCGATGATCAGCGCGCCGTACAGACCAGCCTGCTCCTGGAACATGGAGTGGCTGTGGTACCAGTAGGTGCCCGACTGCTTCAGCTCGAAGTGGTAGTGGTAGGTCTCGCCGGGGCCGATGCCGTTGAAGCTCAGGCCGGGCACGCCGTCCATGTTGGCGGGCAGCAGGATGCCGTGCCAGTGGATCGAGGTCGGGTGGCGTTCCAGCGTGTTGCGCACGAACAGGTCGACGGTCTGGCCTTCGCGCCAGCGCAGGATCGGTGCCGGCAGCGAGCCGTTGACGGTGATCGCCGGGCGGGTGCGGCCGGTGAAATTGGCGAGCGATTCGCCGATGGCCAGTTCGATGCGGGTGTCGCTTAGCACGGCGGGGGCGCCGGCCAGCCGGGGGGCGGCCGTGGCGGCGGCGAGCGCGCGCTGCGGCACGCCGACAGCGGCGATGCCGGCAACCACGCCGCCGGCGGCCAGGCCCTGCACGAACAGACGGCGCGACGGCATG
The DNA here is from genome assembly GCF_032911605.1 of Stenotrophomonas mexicanensis. Lineage (NCBI taxonomy): Bacteria > Pseudomonadati > Pseudomonadota > Gammaproteobacteria > Lysobacterales > Lysobacteraceae > Stenotrophomonas > Stenotrophomonas mexicanensis. Next base: position 17,607 of record NZ_JAWJTG010000045.1, on the reverse strand, counting down.
GGCACAGCGCCCGGACCGGGGGGAATGCGGGTATTCATGGTGGTGACTCCAGACACGTAAAGACGCCGGCAGGCGGCCGGCTGCGGTGCGCAGGGCGCACGGTGCGTGTGGAATCAGCCGATGGGAGGACGCGAGATCGGCGGCAGCGGCGGCGCCGGGCGGCCATTGGCCGGCATCGGCTGCGGGGCCAGCGACAATGCCGGGCCGGCCATGACCGGCAAGGGCAGCACTACCAGCAGCGGGTGCTGGGCACAGCTGCGCACGCAGTCCTTGATCTGGCAGTGGGCGTCATGGGCGGGGGCCTTGGCCTGCGGAGCCTCGTCGGCCTGCATGCCGGCGTGGTGGTGGCAGTCGGCGGTGCCGCCATCAACGGCAGCGGCTGCGGCGTGGGCCATCCGGCCCATTTCCTCATGACCACTGGCCATGGCCGCGTTCAGCCCGTTGAGCAACAGGCTGAGCATGAGCACGACACGGAGCAGGGTCGAGGCCAGGGACATGACGCTAATCTAGCTGCAAGCGGGCGCGGATGCACTTCCGGCTGAATGGCCGGTTCAAGGTTGGACCAGCACCAATGTAGAGCCGCTACCCTTCTTCGCGCACGATCTCCACCAGGCGCGGGCCGTAGCGGCTCAGCTTGGTGCCACCGATGCCGCCGACCCTGGCCAGTTCATCCAGGCTGGTCGGGCGCTGTTCGGCGATGTTGCGCAGGGTGCTGTCGTGGAAGATCACGAAGGCCGGCACGTTCTGCTCGCGCGCCAGCTCGGCGCGCAGGCCGCGCAGGGCGTTGAACAGCGCCAGATCCTGCGGCAGCACCGACAGCCCGGTGCGCTGTGCGCTGCGCTCGCGCCCGCTGGTACTGCTGGCCGGATCGCGGCGCATGCTGATCTGGCGGCGGCCGGTCAGCACGTCGCGGCTGGCATCGGTCAGGCGCAGGCCACCGTGGCCCTCGCTGTCCACTTCCAGCAGGCTGGCGGCGACCAGTTGGCGGAACACGCTGCGCCAGGTGCGTGCATCCAGGTCACGGCCGATCGCATAGGTGCTGAGCTTGTCGTGGCCCTGCTGCTTCACCTTCTCGTTCTCGCTGCCGCGCAGGACGTCGATCAGGTGACCGACACCGAAGCGCTGGCCGCTGCGATAGACACAGCTCAGCGCCTTCTGCGCCGGAATGGTCGCGTCCCAGGAGGCGGGCGGGGTCAGGCAGTTGTCGCAGTTGCCGCAGGGCTGGGGATAGGTCTCGCCGAAACCGGCCAGCAGCACCTGGCGGCGGCACTGCATGGATTCGCAGTAGCCCAGCAGGTGGTCCAGCTTGGACCGCTCCAGCTGCTTGCGCTCTTCGCCGGCTTCGGACTGCTCGATCATCTGCTTGAGCAGCACCACGTCACCCAGGCCGTAGCACAGCCAGGCCTCGGCGGCCTCGCCATCACGGCCGGCGCGGCCGGTTTCCTGGTAGTAGCCTTCCATCGACTTGGGCAGGTCGGTATGCGCGACAAAGCGCACGTCCGGCTTGTCGATGCCCATGCCGAAGGCGATGGTGGCGCACATCACGATGCCATCCTCGCGCAGGAAGCGGCGCTGGTTGCTGGCGCGTACTTCCGGTGGCAGGCCGGCATGGTAGGGCAGGGCATTGAAGCCCTGGCCGCAGAGGAATTCGGCGGTCTCTTCGACCTTGCGCCGCGACATGCAGTAGACGATGCCGGCCTCGCCGCGGTGGCCGCGCAGGAAATCGGTCAGCTGCTTGCGGGCGTTGTCCTTCTGCACCACGGTGTAGCGGATGTTGGGGCGGTCGAAGGAGCTGACGAAGTGGCGTGCTTCCTGCAGATCGAGGCGCTCGGCGATCTCGCGCTGGGTCGGCGGATCGGCGGTGGCTGTGAGCGCGATCCGCGGGATCTGTGGCCAACGCTCGTGCAGCACGGTCAGCTGGCGGTACTCGGGGCGGAAATCATGGCCCCACTGCGACACGCAGTGTGCTTCGTCGATGGCGAACAGGGCGATCTGGCTGCGCGACAGCAGCGACAGGAAGCGGCCGGTCAGCAGGCGCTCGGGGGCGACATAGAGCATGTCCAGCTCGCCAGCGAGCAGTTCGCGCTCGACGCGGCCGGCGGTCTCGGCGTCCAGGGTGGAATTCAGGTACTCGGCACGCACGCCGAGCTGGCGCAGGGCTTCGACCTGGTCCTGCATCAGCGCGATCAGCGGCGAGATGACGATGCCACAACCGTCACGCAGCAGGGCCGGCACCTGGTAGCAGAGCGACTTGCCGCCGCCGGTGGGCATCAGGACCAGGGCATCGTGACCGGCAGCCACATGCTCCACGATGTCCTGCTGGGGACCACGGAAATCGTCGTAACCAAAGACGCGTTGAAGCAGGTCGTGCGCGGGACGGGAAGCCATCCGGCTAGTTTACCCCGGCGGGGGTTCGGCAGGGCTGCGCCCTGCACCTGCAGAAGCCTTCAAGCCAGAGCAACGTCAAAGGCAACAGCCGGCTCTGGGGTGATCCGTGGGTTGGCGGGGCGGTGTCGGATTGCGGGGACGCCGCAAGTACGTCCGTGTAGGCTTGGCAGCCGCATCCATGCGGCTGACACCCCGCAATCCGACACCGCCTCGCCCTCGACAGGTTCACGCGGCTGTTGGTAGGTGTCGACCTTGGTCGACACATCTGTCAGATATCGAGTGAATTCATCCGTGTCGACCAAGGTCGACACCTACCAGAGCGGACCCCACCCCGCCAACCCACAGATAGCCAGCTTCTGCTCTGGCTCTGGCCTTGGCTTCAAGGCCTCTGCGGGTGCAGGGCGCAGCCCTGCCGAACACCCCCAACCCTTACTGCAGCAGCGAGCGCAGCATCCAGGCGTACTTCTCGTGGGTCTGCAGGCGCTGGGTCATCAGATCCTCGGTCGGGGCGTCTTCACCCTTGGCCGCCACGTCCAGCACTTCACGTGCCGTACGGCAGACCGCTTCGTTGGCGACCACCAACTGGCGTACCATTTCACGCCAGTCCGCACTGTCGGTCAGGCCCGGTTCCTCGGCGATCGAGGTCAGCGCAGCGAATTCCCGGTAGGAGCCCGGGGCATTGAAGCCCAGCGCGCGGATGCGCTCGGCCACGTCGTCCAGTGCCGCCCACTGCTCGGTGTACTGCGTCTCGAACATGGTGTGCAGCGAGTTGAACATCGACCCGGTCACGTTCCAGTGGAAGTTGTGCGTCTTCAGGTAGAGCGTGAACGCATCGGCCTGGAAGCGCGACAGACCGTCGGCGATCTTCTTGCGGTCGCCCTGGGTGATCCCGATATCGATGTTCGGCGCCGACGGTGCCGCAGCTGCAAGCTTCTGCTTGCCGGTCTTGGCCTTGGTCGTGCTCTTGGTCTTCGCCATGGGGTTCCTCCTTGTGGAATCGTTGGCCTTCACAATAAACCGGTCGTGATGACTGGTCGCTTTCAAAGTTTTGAACGAACCGATTGATGAACTCTATCGATAAAAATCCATCGCCCCGCCTGCGCCAACAGCGCGCCGCCATCGACGGCGCCATGAGCCGCGACCGGGGCCGTTTGCTGGGGATGCTCTCGCGTTGCCAGGCCAAGCCACAGGATGCGGCACTGGCCGCCACTTTCGAGCAGGCCTTGCAGGCGTCGGTGCAGCGCCGGATGACACGGGCGCAGCAGCAGCCGTCCATTACTCTGGACCCGCAGCTGCCGATTGCGCGTGAAGCCGACGCCATCATCGGGCTGATCCGCGACCACCAGGTCGTGGTGATCGCCGGTGAAACCGGCTCGGGCAAGACCACCCAGCTGCCGAAACTGTGCCTGGCCGCAGGCCGTGGCCAGGCCGGCATGATCGGCTGCACCCAGCCGCGACGGATTGCCGCACGTGCGGTGGCCAGCCGCGTGGCGCAGGAACTGCAGAGCGAACTGGGCCAGCTGGTCGGCTACCAGGTGCGCTTCAACGACAAGGTCAGCGAAGACAGCCGAATCAAGTTCATGACCGACGGCATCCTGCTGGCGGAAATCGCCAGTGACCGCTGGTTGTCGAACTACGACACGATCATCGTCGACGAGGCGCACGAACGCAGCCTCAACATCGACTTCCTGCTGGGCTACCTGAAGCAGCTGCTGCGCAAGCGCCCGGACCTGAAACTGATCGTCACTTCGGCCACCATCGACACCGAACGCTTCGCCCAGCATTTCGACAATGCGCCGGTGATCAGCGTTGAAGGCCGCACCTACCCGGTGGAAGTGCGCTATCGCGCGCTGGAAGGCGAGGGCGAAGACCAGGGCGAACGCACCGTCAATGACGCCATCGTGTCGGCTATCGACGAGATCACCCGCCTGGATGCGCGCGGCGACGTGCTGATCTTCCTGCCGGGCGAACGCGAGATCCGCGATGCGCACCAGTCGCTGGAACGCCGCAAGTACCGCAATACCGAGGTGCTGCCGCTGTACGCGCGCCTGTCCAACCAGGACCAGGACCGGGTGTTCAATCCCGGGCCGAACCGGCGCATCGTGCTGGCCACCAACGTGGCGGAAACCTCGCTGACGGTGCCGCGTATCCGCTACGTGGTCGATCCGGGCTTTGCCCGCGTCAAGCGCTACAGCCCGCGCAACAAGCTGGACCGCCTGCACATCGAGCCGATCTCGCAGGCCAGCGCCAACCAGCGCAAGGGCCGCTGCGGCCGTATCGCCGAGGGCATCTGCTACCGCCTGTATGCCGAGGCCGATTTCCAGGCGCGGCCCGAGTTCACCGATCCGGAAATCCGCCGCTCCAGCCTGGCCGGGGTGATCCTGCGCATGCTGCAGCTGGGCCTGGGCCGCATCGAGGAGTTCCCGTTCCTGGAAGCGCCGGACGAACGCGCGGTGGCCGATGGCTGGCAGCAGCTGACCGAACTGGGCGCGATCGACGCCGAGCGGCGCATGACTACCATCGGCAAGCAGATGGCACGCCTGCCGGTGGACGTGAAGCTGGCGCGCATGCTGGTGGCCGCGCAGGCCGCCGGCTGCCTGCGGCCGATGCTGGTGATCGCCTCGTTCCTGGGCATCCAGGACCCGCGCGAGCGCCCGCCCGAAGCGCGTGGCGCGGCCGACAGCGCGCATGCGCAGTTCGCCGATGGGCGGTCCGAATTCGTTGGTGTGCTGCGCTTGTGGGATGCCTATCGGCAGGCCCATGAAGACCTGACCCAGTCCAAGCTGCGTGACTGGTGCGGCCGCCACTTCCTTGGCTTCCTGCGCATGCGCGAGTGGCGCGAGCTGCATCGCCAACTGCGCCTGCTGTGCGAGGAACTGGGCTGGAAGGAAGAAGCCAACGAGGCCTCGATGGCACCGCTGCTGGCCGGCAGCAGTGCACCGGCCCCGGCGCGTGATGATGCCGCCGCAGTGAAAGCCACCCGAGGCCAGCTGCACCGTGCCGCGCGCCTGGCCCGCGAAGGCAAGGCCGAGGCGGCTCCGGCGCCGGTAGCCGTGCGTGCGCAGAAGGAACAGGCGCCGGTGGGCGGCGGTTTCAGCGAGCGCGTGCGTGCCGCTGCGTACCAGACCCTGCATCGCGCGCTGGTGGCGGGCCTGCCGACGCAGATCGGCCACCGCACCGAGAAGGGAGATTTCCAGGCGCCACGCCAGCGCCGCTTCCTGCCGTTCCCGGGTTCGGCGCTGTCCAAGCGGCCGCCGCCGTGGCTGCTGGTGGCCAACCTGCTGGATACGCAGAAGGTGTGGGGCATGACCCTGGCGGCGATCGAGCCGGACTGGGTGATCGCCGAACTGCCGCACCTGCTGCTGCGCAAGCACTTCGATCCGCACTGGTCGCGCGCGCAGGGCCAGGTGCTGGCCTCCGAGCAGATCAGCCTGTTCGGCCTGGTGCTGGCGCCGAAGAAGCCGGTGCACTACGGTCGCATCGCGCCGGGCGAAGCGCACGACATCTTCGTGCGCCAGGCACTGGTGACCGGTGAGATCAACACCCGCGCCAGCTTCGTGGCCGACAACCAGAAAGTGCTGGAGATCGCCCGCGAGGAAGAAGCCAAGCTGCGCCGTGCTGGCATCGTTGCCGACGAGGACTGGCAGGCGCGCTGGTACCTGGACCGGGTGCCGCCGCAGATCCATTCGGCGGCGGGTCTGGACACCTGGTGGAAGGGGCTGGCGCCGGAACAGCGCAAGACCCTGCACTGGTCGCTGGTCGATCTGTTGCCGGGTGAGGGCAGCGAACAGGAGCGCTATCCGAAGTACCTGCCGCTGGGCCAGGCGCGCCTGCCACTGCATTACCGCTTCGAACCGGGTGCCGACGACGATGGCGTGACCCTGGACGTACCGCTGCACCTGCTCAACGCACTGGACCCGGTGCAACTGGGCTGGCTGGCGCCGGGTTTCGTCGCCGACAAGGCCTCGGCACTGATCCGCAGCCTGCCCAAGGCGATGCGCCGCAACTACGTGCCGGCACCGGACTTCGGCCGCGCGTTCTACGAGGCGTTCCCGCAGCCCAGCGCCGATGCCATTACCGGCGAACTGGCGCGCTTCCTGTCACGTGCGACCGGCGCAACGGTGACCGCGCTCGATTTCGAGCCTGGTTCGATCGAACCGCACCTGCACATGAACCTGCGGCTGCGCGACGAGCAGGGCAAGGTGCTGGCGACCTCGCGCGATCTGGACACGCTGCGCGCGAAATTCGGTGGTCGTGCCGGCGATGCCTTCGCTGCACGCGCTGGGCGCGAGATGGCCGCCGATGGCCTGCGCACGTTCCCGGCCACGCCGATTCCGCTGCAGGTACCCGGTGAAGCAGGCGTGCCGGCCTATCCGGCGCTGCTGGACGAGGGCGACAGCGTGGCGCTGCGCATCTTTGCCGATCGCCAGCAGGCGCAGGAGGCCCATCCGCTGGGCGTGCGCCGGCTGCTGGAGATTGCCCTGGCCGAGAAAGTGAAGCAGGCGCGCAAGCAGCTGCCGGTCGGTGCCAAGACCGGCCTGTTGTATGCGGCGATCGAGTCGCAGGAGCGCCTGCGTGGCGACCTGGTCGATGCGGCGATGAACGCGGTGCTGGCCGAGGGCCTGGAAGACATCCGCGATGCGGCGGCCTTCGAACAGCGCCGTGAGCATGCGGCCAAGGCGTTGTTCGGCGAGGCCATGTCGCGGCTGAAACTGGCCGAGACCATCCTGGCGCTGGTGGCGGAACTGAAGCCGATGCTGGAAGCACCGTTGATGGGTTGGGCGCGCGGCAATCTGGACGACATGGAAGCGCAGCTTGTCGGGCTGATCCATCCCGGCTTCCTGCGTGACACGCCGGCCGACGCGCTGGCGCAGTACCCGCGCTACCTGAAGGCGATGATCCTGCGTACCGAGCGTGCCAAGCGTGATCCGCCACGTGACCAGGCACGCATGCTGGAACTGCATCCGTTCCTGGAGGCGTTGGCAGCGGGGGAGCAGCAGGGACTGTGCGAACGCCCGCAATGGCAGGCCCTGCGCTGGGACCTGGAAGAGCTGCGGGTATCGCTGTTCGCGCAGGAGCTGGGTGCGCGCACCGGCATCTCGGCGAAGAAGCTGGCGCAGCGGGTGACCGCATTGCGCCAGGCGTGACGTCGTTGCTGCAGAGCCGAGCCCACGCTCGGCTCTGCAGCAACGTCACGGCGTTACTTGGTTCGGCGCACCTTCGGCTGGGTGTTCACGCCGTCGACCTTCAGGTACCACACGCCCATCACACCGGGCTTGATGCTGACGGCGGGGGACTGCTTGCGCACACCGGCCAGGGTGCTTGCATCGGTCTGCTCCCATTCCTGGCCGTTGTCCAGCACGTAGACGCGGCCCTTGCCGAAGCCGCGGAACTCGCCCTGCAGCACGCCGGTGATCGGCTCGCTGCTGCCGAAATCGAAGAAGCCGCGATTCTTCACGATCACTTCCTGACGGCCTTCCTCGCGCGCCGTTTCCCGTACGGCCGCAACCGCCTGGGTGGTGGCCGCTTCGACCTTGCCCTGCAGCCAGCGGTTCAGCGTGGCCAGTTCCTGCGCGTTGAGCTTGTCCAGGCCGGCCGCCTTGAACTCGGCCGGTGACATCTGCTGCTGCAGGTCACCCTCCACCACGCGCTGGGCCAGCGCAGGCGCCGACAGGGACAGCAACAGTGCGGCACAGGCCAGCAGCCGTAGGCGGAAACGCGGGACGATCGAGGACATGTCGGGACTCTCCTGGGTTTGCCCGCGAGTGTAGCGGCATGTCTTCATGCCGGGTGATGGTGGCTGCGGTGATTGTCCCTGAACGGCGCCGGCGCTAGTGTAGGGGCCTCTGTCTTGCCTGCTCGATGCTGTGAACCGCGCTTCCGTCCCCGGCCTGGATGCCTTGTTGAACCGCCCCTCGGCAGCCGTGCTGCCTGCTCCGCTGCGCCAGGCCCTGCGCGGGCACTGGGAAGCGCCGGACTGCGACCATCAGATGCGCGCCAGCTGGTCGGTGCTGGGCGACACCCTCGACGCACTGGCGATGCTCTCGGCCGACGAAGGCGCGGTGGTCGCGGCCCTGCTGTTCGATCTGCCCGGCCTGCGCGCCAGCCTGGAGCAACTGCCGCTGGGCAACCACAAGGCCGCAGTGATCGGCCTGCTGGATGGCCAGGATGCGGCCGACCCGGTCTGGGCACTGCATGCCGGACGTGAGGCCGGGCGCAACAGCGAGGGCCTGCGCCGCCTGCTGCTTGCGATCATCCGTGACCTGCGCGTGGTGCCCATCCTGCTGGCGCGGCAGCTGGCGCGCATGCGCGCGGCCGACAAGCTGGACGACGAGCAACGCCGCGCGCTGGCGCAGCTGACCCGCGACATCCATGCGCCGTTGGCCAACCGCCTGGGCATCTGGCAGCTGAAGTGGGAGCTGGAGGACCTGGCGTTCCGCCACCTGGAACCGGAGACCTACCGGCGCATTGCGCGGGAGGTGGACGAAACCCGCATCGCCCGCGAGCGTTACGTCGAGAACGTCAAGAAGGTGCTGTCGCGCGAACTGGTCGCGCAGGGCATCAAGGCCGAGGTCAGTGGCCGCCCGAAGCACATCTACAGCATCTGGCGGAAGATGCAGAAGAAGCGGCTGGCGTTCGACCAGCTGTACGACATCCGTGCGGTGCGCGTCATGGTCGACGATGTCGCCGCCTGCTACGCCGCGCTGGGCGTGGTGCATGCACTGTGGGCGCCGGTGCCCAGCGAGTTCGACGACTACATCGCCCGGCCCAAGGCCAACGACTATCGCTCGCTGCATACCGCCGTGGTCGGCCCGGAAGGGCGCACCATCGAAGTGCAGATCCGTACCCACGAGATGCATTCGCAGGCCGAGCTGGGCGTGGCCGCGCACTGGAAGTACAAGGAAGGCGGCAAGGGCGCGGAGAAGTCCTTCGACCGCAAGATCACCTGGATGCGCCAGCTGCTGGAGCAGGCGCAGGACGGGCAGGGCAATGAACTGGCCGGGGCGCTCGATGCCGAGCTGACCGAGGACCGGGTCTATGCACTGAGCCCGAAGGACGAGGTGCTGGACCTGCCGCAGGGCGCCACGCCGCTCGATTTCGCCTACCAGGTGCACACGATGGTGGGCCACCGCTGCCGTGGTGCGAAGGTCAATGGCCGTATCGTGCCGCTGACCTACCGCCTGCGCAGCGGAGACCGCGTCGAGATCCTGACCGGCAAGGAGGCCGATCCGCGCCGCGACTGGCTGATGCCGGCCAACGGCTTCCTGGCCAGCAACCGCTCGCGCGAAAAAGTACGCAGCTGGTTCCACAAGCTGGACCGCGCGCGCAACGTGCAGGCCGGGCGCGAACTGCTCGAGCGCGAGCTGAAGCGTCTGGGCCTGCAGCATTCTGATCTGGCGGTGGCGGCGAAGAAGTTCCATGCCGACAGCGTTGACGACCTCTACATCCAGGTGGCGCTCGGTGACACCGGCCCGAACCAGGTCAGTCGTACCCTGCTGGAAGCCGAACGTGCAGCGAGCCAGCCGACGCCCGCGCCAGCCCTGCCGCGGCCGACCGCGCGCCGCGAGAACCTGGGCAAGTCCAAGTTCACCGTGCAGGGCGTGGGCAACCTGCTGGTGCAGCTGGCGCGTTGCTGCCAGCCAGTGGCCGGTGAACCGATCGTCGGCTACCTGACCCGTAGCCGGGGTGTCACCGTGCATCGTGCAGACTGTGCCGCGCTGGCCCGGCTGGCAGCCACCAGCCCGCAGCGCATCCTGCCGGTGGAGTGGGGCCAAGCCGGTGGCGGCTACGAAGTGGACGTGGTGGTCACTGCAGTAGACCGCCGCTGGCTGCTGAAGGACATCACCAACCTGATCGCCCAGGAAGACGCCTACGTGCTCGACATCCACAGTGACAACGTGCGCAACAGTGGCCGTGCCCACCTGCGCCTGCGCCTGAAGGTGAGCGACTACGGCCAGCTGTCGACCCTGCTGGGCAAGCTGGATGCGCTGCCCGGCGTGAGCGAGGCGCGTCGCCTCGGCTGAGCTTCACGCTGCCCCGGCTACCCTGCACGCATGGAACGCGAGCCTCCGCATCGCCCGCATGGCGCTGAACATCCTGCGCTGGACCGCGTCCGCCGCGAAGGCCGTTGGTGGTGGCTGCAGGCACGTCACGCGCGCCGGGTGTGGCGCTGGGCGCTGGTCGCGGCGCTGGCGGTGTTCGTGCTGCTGGTGCTGCTGCGCAAGCCGCTGGCCGACTGGTTCTGGGATGAGCCTCAGATTGAACAGTTGCTGGCCGAAGGCGATCGCGCACTGGCGGCTGGGCGGCTGAGTGCCGCCGATGGCAGTGGTGCGCGTGAGCGCTACCAGGCCGTGCTGGCGCTGGATGGTGATCGTCCGCAGGCCCGTGAGGGCCTGGCCCGTACCGGCGCCGCGGCCCTGCAGCAGGCCAGCGAAAAACTGCAGGCCAACGACCTCGAAGGCAGCGCGCAGGCGCTGGCACTGGCCCGGGAACTGCAGGTGCCGCAGGGCGATGCGGATGCCGTGGCACGCCAGCTGCAGGCCCGGCGCAGCGCAGGAGCCGGCATCGGTGCACTGCTGGCGCAGGCGCGCAACGCCTTTGCAGCGGGCCGGCTGGACGACGGTGACAGCAGCGCGTTGCCCCTGTTCCAGCGCATCCTGGTACTGCAGCCGGACAATCTGCCGGCGCTGGAAGGTCGCGAGGACGCACTGAGCGATCTGCTGCAGCAGGCCCGCATCCTGGCCGGGCGCGGCGAGCTGGCCGAGGCAGCCGCGATGCTGCAGCGTGCGCGCCAGTTCGATGCCGGCCACGCCGATCTGCCCGTCAGCCAGGAAGCATTGGCACAGGCCGTCGACCAGCGCCTGCGCCAGGCCCAGCGCGCCTTGCAGCGTCGGCAGCTGGAATCCGCAGCGAAGGGATTCCTCGCCGTGCTGGCAGTGGCGGTTGATGATTCCAGTGCCCAGCGCGGCCGCGAACAGACCTTGCAGGCGGTGCTGGCACGCAGCCAGAAGCAGGCCGACGATTTCCAGTTCGAAGCGGCGCAGGCCGATGCCGCACTGGCAGCGGAACTGGGTGCTTCGCCGGCCGCGCAACAGCAGCTCGCGCAACGCCTGCAGCGCGCCCAACAGGCGCAGAAGGCGCTGCAGCAGCCGGCGGTCAGCAACACGCAGCGCGAGCGCCAATTGCGCGACCACCTGCGCAGGATCGAGCGCGCCGAACGTGCCGGGCAATGGATCAGCCCCCCCGGCCACAGTGCGTTCGACGCGTTGCGCGAAGCGCAGTCACTGGCGCCACGCGATGCACGGGTGAAGGCTGCCGCAGCGCGGCTGCTGCCCGCCAGTCGCCGCTGCTTCGACGACAACCTGCGGCAGAATCGCGTGCAGGCGGCCGGTGCCTGCCTGCAGGCGTGGCAGACTCTGTCGCCGACCGCGGCCGGGCTTCCCTCGGCACGCCTGCGCCTGGCCCAGCGCTGGCTGGCGATCGGCAGCGAACGGCTCGGCAACGGCGATCTGGCTTTCGCGGCACACGCCGCCGAACAGGCCCGGTTGCTGCAACCGGACCTGGCCGAGCTGCCGGCGTTCGAAGACCGCCTGCGCCGCGCCGGCGGTCGCCCGGATTAGATGAAGAACACCCGCTGCACGGTCGCGCGGGCAGCGTCGAGGGAGAAGTGCTCTGCGATGTTGGCCAGGCCGGCGTCGGACAACTGCTGCCACAGCTGCGGATCCTGGTACAGGCGGACCACCGCATCGGCGAAGCCCGCCGCATCATCGGCCACCAGCACGTCCTGGCCCGGGTGCAGGTGCATTCCTTCTACAGCGCAGGTGGTACCTACCACCGGCTGGCCATGGGCCATGCTCAGGTTGATCTTGCCCTTCACGCCGGCGCCGAAACGCAGCGGCGCGATGGAAATGCGTGCGCCGTCCATGTAGGGCGTGATGTCCTCGACGAAACCGTGCATCTGCACGCCGGGCTGGCGTGCGGCCAATGCCAGCAGCGATTCCGGTGTGGCGGCACCGATGCAGTGCAGGCGTATCTCGGGCAGGCGGGCGCGGATGCCGGCAAAGACTTCGCCGATGAACCACTCCATGGCATCCAGGTTCGGCGGATGGCGGAAGCCGCCGACAAACACCAGATCATGGCGCTGTTCGAACGGCTTGCCGGCGCCGGCGACGTCGTGCAGGTTGGAGATCAGCTCCACCTGCACAGAAGGGGCGTCGGCCTGCAGCTGCTCGCGCTCGGCGGCACTGACCAGCACGGTGACGTCGCACTGCTCCATCACCGCCAGCTCGCTGGCGCGGGTGCGCTCGGCGGCGCGCAGCAGACCCGCATCACCGGCGACTTCGGCACCTCGACGTTCGCGCAGGTAGTGCAGGTCCACGGTGTCGAACACAGTGCGGGCCTGCGGCGCATAGCGCTTCAGCAGCGGCAGGCACTCGTGGGCGACATGGTGGCGGACCAGCAGCGCCACGTGGAAACGCGCACCGTGCGTTCGCAGCCAGCTGGCGACGCCATCGAGGAACGGCGCATACCAGACTTCCACGCCCATCCGCTGCAGTGCTTCGGTGGCGGCACCGCCATGTTCGCGGCGGGTGGGAACAAACACCACATGAGCGCCGCCCTGCAGCAGCAGGCGGATCAGGTTCACCTGGCGCAGTGACGCCGAATCGCGATCCGGTTGGGGTACTTCCTCGTCCAGGATCAACACCTGGCGTCGGCCACGCAGCAGCAGCGCGGGTGACGGCACTTCGCCCACCGCCGGATGGCGGGCCAGCTCGGTGGCCCAGCGGGCGGCGAAGATGGCCTGGTTGCGCACCTGGTAGGCCTTCACCCCGCTGCCGGTATCGGTGCCGTTGCTGGTGCCTTCATCGTGGATCACCCGGCTGGCTGGTTGCACCAGCACACGCAGGCCCTGGGCGCGAACGCGGAAGGCCAGATCGGTGTCCTCGTAGTACGCCGGCTTGTAACGGGTATCGAAGCCGCCCAGCTGCTGCCAGAGGGCGCGCGGCAGCATCAGCGCCGCGCCGGAGCAGTAGTCGACGTCGCGCAGGCTGGCAAAGCGTGGGTCGTCCGCCGCCTCGAAACGGCCGTAGCTCCAGCCGCTGCCGTTGGCGAAGATCACACCCCCTGATTCCTGCAGGCGACCATCCGGGTACAGCAGCTGGCTGCCGACCAGGCCGGCGTCGGGTGTGCTGGCGAACGTGTCCAGCAGGGCATCCAGCCAGCCCGGCTGTGGCACCGTATCGTTGTTGAGCAGCACCACATAGCGGCCGCGTGCGCGCGACACGCCATCGTTGCAGGCCTCGAGGAAGCCGCCGTTGTGCTCGCGCACCTCATAGCGCAGTCCGGCGACCTGCGGCATCCACTGCACGGTGGCGTCGCTGCTGCCGTCATCCACGACCAGGATCTCGCACGCCGCCAGCGGCGGATGTGCCGCCAGGGCGCGCAGGCAGGCCAGGGTATGGCCGACGTGGTTGTAGACCGGGATGACGATACTCACTTCCGGCGTTTCGCTGAACGGCACCGTGAAGGGGGCGAAATCCTGTGCCGGCGGCAGGAACAGCGGCGTTCGCGGCGCGGGAACGGCGCGCTGGGTATGCACGCGGATGCGCTGCCAGGTCGCCCGCCACCCACGGGTACGCAGGCTGGCCAGGCTCCGGCGGGCCAGGCCCGTGAGGCGGTTGATCAGGTATCGGATCTCGGCCAGGGACATCGCCATCCGGTTGCAACTCCAGCTTAAGCAGGGGAACCCGGGAGAATTCGCCAGCCGCAGCGGCTGGGGTAGACTCGCCAGACCCTACATTCTCGCATTCCCGTGCCCCGACGCTACGATTCCGACGACATCGACGATTTCGACGACGACGACCAGCAGGACAACGGCCCGCTGTGGCGGCGCCGGCTGATCACCTGGAGCATGGCTGCGGTCGCGTTGGGATTGGGTTTCCTCATTCCCTATACGCTGTACCTGAACCAGCAGGTGACCCAGCGTTTCGGCGAGCTGCGCTGGCAGATCCCGACGCGCGTCTACGCGCGCCCGCTGGTGCTCACCCCCGGCAAGGCGATGGATGCGTCCACGCTCAAGACCGAGCTGGCCGCCTCCGCCTACCGCGATGACGGCCAGGGCAAGGAGCCGGCCACCTATGCGGTGAACGGCGGGCGCTTCGTCATCTCCAGCCGCGGCTACAACGACGTCGATGGCCGGGTTGCCCCGCGCCGGCTCGAGTTGTCACTGGCCGGTGGTGCGGTCGCCTCGCTGCGCGACGCCGACAACCGCAAGGCCTTGAAGGCCGCGCGGTTGGACCCGGCCCGCATCGCCACCCTGTACGGCCAGAAGCAGGAAGAACGCCGCCTGATCCGCATGGACGAGGCGCCGGACCTGCTGGTGACCGGCCTGCAGGCGGTGGAGGACAAGGACTTCAACCGCCACCACGGCATCGACCTGTCCGGCATCGCGCGCGCGGTGTGGGTAACCATCCGCTCCGGTGGCCAGAGCCGCCAGGGCGCCTCTACGCTGACCCAGCAGCTGGCCCGCAGCGGCCTGCTCGGCATCGGCAAGGAGCAGACGGTTACCCGCAAATTCAACGAAGTGCTCTACGCGCTGATCATGGAAGCGCGCTACGACAAGCGCACCATCTTCGAGGCCTACCTCAACCAGGTGTACCTGGGCCAGCGTGGCAGCCAGGCCATCCATGGCATGTCCTCTGGCGCCGAGTTCTGGTTCGGTCGCGACCTGCAGTCGCTGGAGACCGAGCAGATCGCGCTGCTGATCGGCCTGGTCAAGGGTCCGTCCTTCTACGACCCGCGGCGCAATCCGGAACGCGCGCTGGATCGCCGCAACTTCGTGCTGGGCAAACTGCACGAAGCCACGCTGATCGATGACGCCGAGTACCAGCGTGCGTTGAAGGCCCCGCTGGGCGTGCCCAAGACGCCGGGCCTGGTTGCCGCCAACCGCTTCCCCGCCTATGTCGATCTGGTCCGCCGCCAACTGGGTCACGACTATCCGGAATCTGCCCTGCAGGGCGCCGGCCTGAGCGTGATGACCGGTATGTCGCCGTCCGCGCAGGCCTATGCCGAAGGCGCGGTGACCCGCACCATCAAGTCGCTGGAGAGCAAGCGTCGCCCCGAACTGCAGGCCGGCATGGTGCTGACCGACGTGCACAACGGTGACGTGCTGGCAGTAATCGGCAGCCGTGAAGTGTCCGAAGTCGGCTTCAACCGCGCCATCGAGGCACAGCGCCCGGTCGGCTCGTTGCTGAAGCCGTTCGTGTACCTGCTCGCGTTGGCGCAGCCGGACCGCTACTCGCTGGCCAGCTGGGTCGACGATTCACCGGTGACCGTCCAGCTCGGCCGCGGCCGCAACTGGAACCCGGGCAACGCGGACAACCGCAGCCACGGCACCGTGCGCCTGATCGACGCGCTGGCGCATTCCTACAACCAGGCCACGGTGCGCGTGGGCATGCAGGTCGGCCCCGAGCGCGTGACCCAGCTGATCCACGTGCTGGCCGGCATCAAGGCCGAGGCGAATCCGGCGGTGATTCTCGGTTCGACCGACCAGAGCCCGTACGCGATGGCCCAGCTGTACCAGTTCCTCGCGTCCGGTGGCGAAATCCAGCCGCTGCATGCGGTGCGTGGCGTGCTCGATCCGCAGGGCAAGCTGCTCAAGCGTTACGACAAGACCCCGGCACCGGCCCAGGAAGGCGACTCGATTGCCGCCAACCTGATCAGTGTCGGCCTGCAGCAGGTGGTTGCCAGCGGCACCGCGCAGCGGCTCAACGCCGATGGCCTCGGCCGCCTGCAGCCGGCCGGCAAGACCGGTACCACCAACGATGGCCGTGACAGTTGGTACGCCGGTTACACCGGCGATCATCTGGCGGTGATCTGGATCGGCAACGACCAGAACGAGCAGGCCGGCCTGTACGGTGCCACCGGTGCGATGCGTGTGTGGTCGGGCATCTTCCAGCGCCTGCCGAGTGCGCCGCTGCGGGTCAGCAACAAGGGCCTAGACTGGCAGTCGGTGGCGCCGACCGGACTCAACAGCACGGATGAAGGCTGTCCGGGCGCGCGTCGTTTCCCGTTCGTGGTGGGCTACGCGCCGGCCTATGCACCGTGTGCGCCGGCGGTGTCGCCGGACGGGCAGGGTGCCGAAGGCGAGGGCGGTGGCTGGCGCAGCTGGTTCGGCCTGGACCGCAAGCCTGAGCCGCCTGCTGAACCTGCCGCGGCGCCCGCCGCCGCTACACCTCCTCCGAGCCGATGATGCCGATGAACATGCGATCCCTGCTGCAGCCCCTGGCCCTGACCGGCCTCAGCCTGGCCCTGGCCGCCTGCGTCAGCAGCGCACCGCCGGTGGCCAAGCCGCCGGTTGATACCACCACGCCGGCACAGCGCCTGGCTGCGGTGGATGCGGCCGCAGGTCCGGACGACAAGGAGCTGTCGGTGCAGCCGCTGCGTGATTCGCAGGTGGAAGACCTGCGGGTGACCGCACAGGCGCAGCGCCAGGCCAACGACCTGGCCGGTGCCGCCAGCAGCCTGGACCACGCGCTGGAAATCGTGGCCGGTGACCCGGCGGTGCTGCAGGAGCGTGCCGAGCTGGCGCTGTTGCAGGGCCAATGGGCACAGGCTGAGACGTTCGCGCGCAAGGCGGTGGATCTGGGCTCGAAGACCGGGCCGCTGTGCCGCCGGCACTGGGCGACGATCGAGCAGTCGCGTCTGGCGCGCGGCGAGAAGGAGAATGCGGTGTCGGCGCACGCGCAGCTGGAAGGCTGCACGGTGCCGGGGATCAAGCGGTACTGAGTTTCCGGCCAACGGCGCAGCCCCTCGTGGCTGGGCATACTGCGTAGAGTCGAGCTTGCTCGACTGCGGGTCGGCGATGTGGGCCGGGCGGGTGAGCTGCGCAGGGGGCGCTGCAAGTACGTCCGTGTAAGCTCGGTCGCCGCATCCATGCGGCTCACGCCCCTGCGCAGCCCACCCGCCCGGCCCCTGGCAGTTTTCGTGTGCGTCCAGCCACGGAAAAGAAAAAATCAGATCATGAGCGGGTCGCGCGCTGCGCGCACTCGCCGTCATTCTTCTTTCCTGTTCTACCCACCGCTTCTGATATCCCAGTCGAGCAAGCTCGACGCTACACCGCCCGTGCATCCGTCACCGGGAAACCGTCGAGGGTGGGGCGGGAGGGGCAGGCAGGACCGTTGGCGCCATGGATGGCGCCATCGAGCCCCCATGGATGGG
>NZ_JAWJTG010000044.1:0-40868 GCF_032911605.1 Stenotrophomonas mexicanensis | reverse complement strand
CCGCTGGCCGGCACCCCGATCCGCCTTTGTCCGAGGCTGCTGCCGGCCAGCGGCCGGCACTCCCTCAGAACTTGCCTTCCTGGAAATCGACGAAGGCCTGCATCAGTTCCTGCCGCGTGTTCATCACGAACGGCCCGTGGCGCATCACCGGTTCGCGCAGCGGACGGCCGGCCACCAGGATCAACCGCGCACCTTCGCTGCCGGCCGAGAGGTGCAACTGCTCGCCACCGCCCAGCACCGCCAGTTCCTGGCGTGCAACGTCGCGCGCGGCGTCCTGCTCACCCACGGTCATCGCACCTTCGAACACGTAGGCGAACGCGTTGTGCCCCTCCGGCAGCGCATAGGTCCAGGCCCGGTCGGGCGCCAGCGTGATGTCGAGGTAGAGCGGATCGGTGGCCGGCTGCACGATCGGGCCATCGGTGCCGTCCACGCTGCCGGCAATCACCTTCACCTCCACGCCCGGCTCCGGGTGCACCACGGGAATGCGCTCGGGTGCGAATTCCTGGTACTTCGGGTCGGTCATCTTCTCCTTCGCCGGCAGGTTCACCCACAGCTGGAACCCGCGCATCTGCCCGCTTTCCTGCTCGGGCATCTCCGAATGCACCAGGCCGCGGCCGGCGGTCATCCACTGCACGCTGCCCGGGGTCAGCAGGCCTTCGTTGCCGTGGTTGTCGCGATGCCGCATGCGTCCGTCGAGCATGTAGGTGACGGTCTCGAAACCACGGTGCGGGTGTTCCGGGAAGCCGGCGATGTAGTCTTCGGCACGGTCGGTACCGAACTCATCAAGCAGCAGGAACGGATCCAGGTCGGGCAGCGTCGGGCCGCCGATGACGCGGGTCAGGCGCACGCCGGCACCGTCGGAGGTGGGCATGCCACGGATGGTGCGCAGTACGCGGACCGGTTCGGGAAAGCTCATGGCGACTCCTGTTGGATGGATGCCACTGAACATGGACGCCACACGGCCGTAGGCCAATGGATGGCTCCGCAACCGATTGTTCCATCCCTGATGTTCGCTGCACGTCAGCGCAGCCGCCGTACGACCAAAGTACTACCGCTGATTCGTCCTGTGCCAATTGACCCTGTCGTGGGCAAGCAGGACTCTTTGTCTGTCTTTCCGGGAGAGAGCACCTCATGAAAGGGTTTTCCAAACTGGGCTGGGCGGTACTCGCTCTGCTCGGCGCGTTCTGTCTGGGTACCGTGGCGCTGCGCCGCGGCGAACACATCAATGCCCTGTGGATCGTCGTCGCGGCGGTGTCGCTGTACCTCGTCGCCTATCGCTTCTACAGCCTGTTCATCGCCAACAAGGTGATGCAGCTGGATCCGACCCGGGCCACCCCGGCGGTGATCAACAACGATGGCCTGGACTACGTCCCGACCAACAAACACGTGCTGTTCGGCCACCACTTCGCCGCCATTGCCGGCGCCGGCCCGCTGGTCGGCCCGGTGCTGGCCGCGCAGATGGGCTACCTGCCCGGCCTGCTGTGGCTGGTGGTGGGCGTGGTGTTGGCCGGCGCGGTGCAGGACTTCATGGTCCTGTTCCTGTCCAGCCGCCGCAATGGCCGCTCGCTGGGTGACCTGGTAAGAGAAGAGATGGGCCAGGTGCCCGGCACCATCGCGCTGTTCGGTGCGTTCCTGATCATGATCATCATCCTGGCAGTGCTGGCGATGGTGGTGGTCAAGGCGCTGGCCGAAAGCCCGTGGGGCATGTTCACGGTGATTGCGACGATGCCCATCGCGATCCTGATGGGCGTGTACATGCGCTACATCCGCCCCGGCAAGATCGGCGAGATCTCGGTGGTTGGCCTGATCCTGCTGCTCGCCGCGATCTGGTACGGCGGCAAGGTCGCCGCCGACCCGGTCTGGGGCCCGGCGTTCACCTTCACCGGCACCCAGATCACCTGGATGCTGATCGGCTACGGCTTCGTCGCCTCGGTGCTGCCGGTGTGGCTGCTGCTGGCCCCGCGTGATTACCTGTCGACCTTCCTCAAGATCGGCACCATCATCGCGCTGGCCATCGGCATCCTGGTGGTGATGCCGGAACTGAAGATGCCGGCGCTGACCCAGTTCGCCGCCAGCGGCGACGGCCCGGTGTGGAAGGGCGGCATGTTCCCGTTCCTGTTCATCACCATCGCCTGTGGTGCGGTCTCCGGCTTCCACGCGTTGATTTCCTCCGGCACCACGCCGAAGCTGCTGGCCAATGAAGCGCACATGCGCTACATCGGCTACGGCGGCATGCTGATGGAATCGTTCGTGGCGGTGATGGCGCTGGTGGCGGCCTCGATCATCGATCCGGGCATCTACTTCGCGATGAACAGCCCGGCGGCGGTGATCGGTGCCGATGCGGCCTCGGCCGCGCACTACATCACCAACACCTGGGGCTTCACCATCACCCCCGAGCAGCTGACCGCGACCGCGGCGGCCATTGGTGAACCCACCATCCTGCATCGTGCAGGTGGCGCGCCAACACTTGCGGTAGGCATCGCGCAGATCCTGCACGAAGCGATTCCCAGTGGCAGCGACGCGATGATGGCGTTCTGGTACCACTTCGCGATCCTGTTCGAAGCGCTGTTCATCCTCACCGCGGTGGACGCCGGTACCCGTGCGGGCCGCTTCATGCTGCAGGACCTGCTGGGCAACTTCGTGCCGGCCCTGAAGAAGACCGAATCGTGGACCGCCAACATCATCGGCACCGCGGGTTGCGTGGCGCTGTGGGGCTACCTGCTCTACACCGGCGTGGTGGATCCGTTCGGCGGCATCCAGACGCTGTGGCCGCTGTTCGGCATCTCCAACCAGATGCTGGCCGGTATCGCGCTGATGCTGGGCACGGTGGTGCTGTTCAAGATGAAGCGTGACCGCTATGCGTGGGTCACCGCGGTTCCGGCCATATGGCTGCTGATCTGCACCACCTACGCCGGCTTCATCAAGATCTTCGACAGCAACCCGGCACAGGGCTTCCTGGCCCAGGCGCACAAATTCCAGGCCGCGCTCGCCAGCGACACCATCACCGCACCGGCCAAGTCGGTGGCGCAGATGAAGCAGATCGTGGTCAACGCCTACGTCAACACCGGCCTGACCGCGCTGTTCCTGCTGGTGGTGGGCGCGGTGCTGGTGTATTCGATCAAGACCATCCTGGCGGCCCGCCGCAATCCGCAGCGCACTGACCGCGAGACCCCGTACGTGGCGCTGAAGCCGCATGAAATGGTGGATCTGTGATGAGTACCCAACTGGTTCCCGCCGGCCAGTACCAGGCGCACCGCCGCATCTGGCGGCGCCTGGTGCAGACCGCACGACTGTGCTGTGGCATTCCTGATTACGACAACTACGTCCGGCACATGCTGGAAAAACATCCGGACCAGGAGCCGATGGACTACAAGACGTTCTTCCGCGAGCGCCAGGAAGCGCGTTATGGCGGACGCAACGGTGGCCGCTGCTGTTGAGGGTCCGGTTCAACAGCGCTCGAGTGACGTTGAGTAGATCCACGCCATGCGTGGATGAAACCTGGCAGATGTCGAGTTGAGTCCGGGGTCAGATCCGTTTCCTCCGGGAAACAGATCTGACCCCTTCCTTGTTCATGGATACCCATGAAATGCATCCACGCATGGCGTGGATCTACGGAAGCATGACGCCAGGGCAGTCCGAACTCAGCCGGTGGCCATCCACTTCAGGATCAGGCCGGTGACGTAGGCCAGGCCCGTGCCGGTGGCATAACCCACCGTACCCAGCAGCACGCCCACCGGCGCCAGCGTCGGATGGAACGCCGCCGCCACCACAGGGGCCGAAGCGGCTGCGCCGATGTTGCCCTGCGAACCAATGGCGAAGAAGAACAGCGGCGCGCGCAGCAGCTTGGCCACCACCCACAGCACCAGCACGTGCGTGGCCATCCAGATCGCGCCGAGCAGGAACAGCCACGGCCGATCCAGCAGCGACAGCAGGTTCATCTGCATGCCGATGCAGGCGATCAGGAAGTACAGGAACACCGTGCCCAGCCGCGAAGCGCCAGCCGCTTCCAGCCGGCGGGCACGGGTGAAGCTCAGGCCCAGGCCCATCGCCGTGGACAGCAGGATCACCCAGACGAACTGGCTGTCGAGGCTGAACTGGCTGGCCCAGCTGACATTGGCCTTGAACCAGCCCGCCAGCGGCGCGGCGATGGCATGGGCCAGGCCGACGCCGCCCAGTGCCACGCCAACGATCACCATCAGGTCGGTCATGCTGGGAATGCGCGCGTTCTGCGCCTCGTAGGCACTGATGCGCGCCTTCATCTCGTCGATGGCACGGGTGTCGGCACCATTGCGGGTGTCGATCTGCTGTGCGCGGTTGGCCAGGAACAGCAGGATCGCCATCCACAGGCTGGCACAGGCCACGTCAACCACCGCGAACTGGCCGAAGGTGGTGGCATCGGTGCCGAACACCTCGCGCATGGCGACCATGTTGGCGCCGCCACCGATCCAGCTGCCGGCCAGCGCCGCCATGCCGGCCCAGGTATCACCGGCCACGGTTTCCGGATGGATCAGCTTCATCAGCTGGAACGAAACGATGGCGCCGAGCATGATGCCGGCGGTACCGGCACAGAACACGATCAGCAGTTTCGGGCCGAGCTTGATGACGCCTTTCAGGTCGATCGACAGGGTCAGCAGGACCAGCGCGGCCGGCAGCAGCACGTCACGCGCGACCGGGTTGTACAGCGAGGTGTTGTGGCCATCGATGACACCGGCGGTGTTGTAGACGGCGGGGATGAAATAGCACAGCAGCAGGGCCGGCACCCAGGCGAAGATCTTCTTCAGCAGCGGGGTTGGACCACTGGCGGCCCAGAAGATCAGGGCCAGGGTGGCGGCAATCAGGCCCAGTCCAACGATGTCGTTGCTGATCAGGGCAGTAGCGGGTTCGGTCGGCATGGGATCCTCTGTCGATCGAAAGAGCGGAGAAAAAAAAGCGCCGCATAAGGCGGCGCAGATCGAGATTAACATTGTCTTCACGCCCGGTCATGCTGCAGTGCCGACACCCCCCATCCCGTCAGGGAGCCCACTCATGCAGCTTGGTGCCTTTTCGGTCAGCCTCTCGGTGAAGGATCTCGCGGCCTCCCGTGCCTTCTACGAAGCCCTGGGCTTCTCGGTCACCGGCGGCGATCCGGCACAGAACTGGCTGGTGATGCGCAGCAACGGCACGGTGATCGGGCTGTTCCAGGGCATGTTCGAGGGCAACCTGCTGACCTTCAACCCCGGCTGGGACCAGCACAAGCAGGAACTGCCCCGCTTCCAGGATGTGCGTGGGCTGCAGGCAGAGCTGGATGCCAGGGGCATCGAACTGGCGGTCCGCACCGATCCTGATGGCCAGGGTACGGGCTATCTGCAGTTGGCCGATCCCGACGGCAACGTGATCCTGATCGACCAGCACGTGGCGCGACCGAACGGGCGTTGAGGCGGACAGCCATTGCCTGGGTGGGCGTCGACCTTGGTCGACGAACGGCATGCCAACCAAGGTTGGCATCTACCAGAGCACGGCCAGCCACCGCCAGGGCATGCCAACCAAGGTTGGCATCTACCAGAGCACGCCCAGCCACCGCCTGGGTAGGCGTCGACCTTGGTCGACGAACGGCATGCCAACCAAGGTTGGCATTTACACGAACGGCCGGATCAGCACGGTCGCGAGGCACTGAAATCGAGCGTGACACGCGTGCCACGCGGCTCGCAGGGCTGCAACTGCAGAGTCCAGCCCAGGTGCTCGCACAGCCGCGCGATCAGATCCAGTCCGATGCCGCCGCCACGATCGGCGCGTTCGCCACGGGCCATCCGCGCATGAATCGCCGCGATCTCTTCCGGGCTCATGCCATGTCCCGGGTCCTGCAGGGTCAGCACCGCCGATGAACTCAGGCGCAATTCGATGTGGCCACGGCCACTGTTCTCGATGGCGTTGCGCAGCAGGTTGCCGATCGCTGCCTGCACCACCGCCAGCGGCGCGACGATGTCCACCGGTGCGGCCTGGATGCCGATGCTCAGGTCCTTGTCGCCCAGCAGGTGGCGATGGTCGTCGACGATCTCCGGCAGCAGCTGGTCCAGCGCGATGCGCTCGGCACGCGCCGCCAGTCGCGCCGGATCACGCGCCAGCACCAGCAGCAGTTCGATCAGCTGCTCCACGCTCTGTGCGGTGCGCAGTACCCGTTGCATCTGCTGGCGCGCACGCTCGGGCAGGCCCGGTTGCTCCAGCGCCAGTTCGGCGGCACCGGTCATCACCGCAATCGGCGTGCGCAATTCGTGGCTGGCAGTGCTGATGAAGACCCGCTCGCGTTCGACGAACTGCTCGTTGCGGTCCAGGTAATCGTTCAGCGCATTGGCAATGGTGTGCAGCTCTGAGCTGCCGCGCGGGTCGACCTCGATGCGCTGCCCCTGCACGCCCGGCCTGAGCGCGGCGATGTGTTGTGCCAGCAGGCTCAGCGGACGCACCATCCGCTCCATGCCGAACGAGGCCATCAGCACGGTAACGAAGATCATGATCACCCCGGCCAGCATCACCCAGCGCGTGGCGAACTGTTCCAGGTCATGGAAGTCGGAGATGTCCAGTACCAGCGCGACCCGTCCCATCGACTGGGTTTCACGCACCATCACCGCCGTCTCGCGGCCCTTGACCATTACGCCGTCGTGCAGCCCTGGATGCAGGGTACGCAGGCTATCGGGAAGGTTGACCGCGTCGAAGCGGTACAGGCTCAGCGTGTCCGAATCCTGCCAGCGATAGTGCGGTTCGTGCTCGACATGCTCGACGATGCTGTCGAGCTCGGAGTTGAGCAGCGCGCGCCAGGCAGCATGCTCGGCGTGCTCGTGCACGTAGTTGCCGACGCTGAACACCGCGATCGACAGCAGCGCCAGATAGCCCAGCAACCACCACACCACGCGCCGGTACAACGGCCCCGGCTTACGCGCCCTCATCAGCATTCCTGCCGGCGTCGGCACCCTCCACTACCGCCAACCGGTAACCCACGCGCGGCAGGGTGTGGATCAGCTTCTCGGCAAACGGACCGTCAACGCTGCGACGCAACTCGTAGACATGCGAACGCAGCAGGTCGCCATCCGGCGGCTCGTCACCCCACAGGGCGAACTCCAGCTGCTGTCGCGTCACCGCACCCGGGCTGGCCCGCATCAGCACTTCCAGCAGTTTGCGGCAGGCCGGGTACAGGTGCAGCACCAGGCCCTCACGCTGGGCCTCCAGCGTCGCCAGGTCCAGCACCAGATCGCCCACCTGCAGGCGCTTGCGCGGGTTGCGGCCCTGCGCACGCAGCAGCAGCGCTTCCAGCCGCACCTCCAGCTCGGGCAGGGCAAACGGCTTGGTCAGGTAGTCGTCGGCACCGGCGCGGAAACCGGCGATCTTGTCCGGCAGTTCATCGCGCGCGGTCAGCATGATCACCGGCACCTCCGACGCGTGCTCGGCACGCAGCCGGCGCAGCACTTCCGGTCCCTCCATGCGCGGCAGCATCCAGTCCAGGATCACCGCATCGTAGGGGTGGCTGCCGGCCAGGTGCAGGCCGGTGATGCCATCCGGGGCCACGTCCAGCACATGCCCGCGCGACTCGAAATAGTCGAACAGGTTGGCCACCAGCTGGCGGTTGTCCTCGATCACCAACAGACGCATGCACGAAACATCCACGGAAGTTCGTACCATGGTAGCGCCGCCCATGTCGGAATGCGGTCGTCCCGCCCCCTTCTGACGCTTTTCCCACCCCCGCCACCTCAGAATGGCCGTTTTGCTCCCGGAGCCTGCCGTGCCCGTAGCCCTGCCCCGCCGTTGGCGCCTGCCCCTGTTGTGGCTGCTGATCATTGCTGCATTGGCAGCGGGCATCGGCCTTCGGCAGCCGCAGCCACCGGACGAGCCGCGCTTCGTGCTGGCCGCGCGGACCATGGTCGAGAGCGGGCAATGGCTGCTGCCGCATCGTGGCAGCGAGCTGTATGCCGAGAAACCACCGGTGTTCATGTGGCTGCAGGCGGCCGCCTACGAGGTGGTCGGCAGCTGGCAATGGTCGTTCCTGCTGCCGTCATTGCTGGGCGCCCTGCTGAGTCTGTGGCTGGTGTCGGATCTGGCACGGCGGCTGTGGTCGCCGCGGCATTCCATCTATGCCCTCGCGGCGCTGTTCTGCACCCTGCAGTTCGGGCTGATGGCCAAGCGTGCGCAGATCGACATGGTGCTGGTGGGGATGACCACCGTCGCCCTGTGGGGCTTGATGCGGCACCTGTGCGAACGTCGCAACCTGCCCGCGCTGTGGCTGGCCGGTTTCGCCGCCGGCCTCGGCACGGTGACCAAGGGCGTGGGTTTCCTGCCGCTGCTGCTGGTGCTGCCCTGG
This sequence comes from Stenotrophomonas mexicanensis, assembly GCF_032911605.1. Classification (NCBI taxonomy): domain Bacteria; kingdom Pseudomonadati; phylum Pseudomonadota; class Gammaproteobacteria; order Lysobacterales; family Lysobacteraceae; genus Stenotrophomonas; species Stenotrophomonas mexicanensis. Next base: position 32,545 of record NZ_JAWJTG010000044.1, on the reverse strand, counting down.
TTCGGCTGGTGGCTGTACCAGCGCCGTCGCGGGCACCGTGTGGAGGGTCCGCACCCGGCAACGCTGCTGTGGTTGATCCCGGCGTTCCTGCTGGGCGTGGGCGTGTGGCTGGCGCCGCTGGGCTGGGCCCTGCTGCATACGCCCAGCGCCGAACTGCAGGCCTACGCGCACGAGCTGTTGTTCAAGCAGACCGGCACCCGCTACGCCAATGCCTGGCACCACCGGCAGCCGGCCTGGTACTACCTGCAGGTGATCCTGACCCTGTGGCTGCCGGGCAGCCTGCTGCTGCCGATGCTGTTCAAGCCCTGGTGGCGCCGCATCCGTCGTGGCAATCGCCGCCAGTGGCTGCTGCTGGGCTGGGCCGTACTGGTACTGGTGTTCTTCAGTGCCAGCCCGGGCAAGCGCGAGGTGTACCTGCTGCCGATGCTGCCGGCGATGGCACTGGCCGTGGCGCCACTGCTGCCCGGCCTGCTGCGCCGCGTGTGCGTGCGCCGCTACCTGTTCGGCTACAGCGTGGTGCTGATGCTGGCCACCGGCGTACTCGGCGTGATGCTGATGACCGAGCACCCATGGGCGTTGGCGCAACTGCAACGCCGCGCCATGCCCGAGACCTTGCTGCCGGTGCTGGGCGATGGCCTGCTGACCTTCGCCATTGCCCTGGCCACGCTGATCGTGTGGCTGCGGGTACGCCGTGCCGCGACGCTGGTACTGCTGACCCACGGCATGCTGTGGATGCTCTACGGCCTGGTGCTGATGCCTGCCCTGGACCCCTTCGCTTCGGCGTCGGCACTCATGCGCCGGGTGGGCGCGCGGATCGGACCCGACGCCGAACTGGCGCTGGTGGCCTGGCGCGAGCAGAACCTGTTGCAGGCCGACCGGCCGGTGCGCGAGTTCGGCTTCAAGCGGCCCTGGGCCGAGCAGTGGCACGACGCCGGCCCGTGGCTGGCCGAGGCACCGGACAAGCGCTGGCTGCTGGTGCTGGACGATGCGATGAGCCCGTGCGTGGACCCGGGCAAGGTGATCGATATCGGTATTGCCAACAGGAATCGCTGGCAACTGCTTCCCGGTACCGCGTGGGACGCGGAATGCCACGCCGAACGGGCCGGCGCGACCGCTGAAGAAGACTGAATGCTGACACGTGCCGGGCAAGCATTAACCCGGCACGAACGAGCGTCCGACCCTTCTCCGACATCCAGGTGACGAGCATGGCCGCGGATTCCCGACCCGCCCTTTCCCAGCATGCCCGTCCGTCCCCTTGATTCGGTAGCGCCGCTTGCGACATCGCCACTGGCGTCAAAATTCGCCGTAACTCACCTCTGGCTGCCTGTCGCAATCGGTCTGCCCGTGTTTACGCTGCTGATGGGTTTCGGCGGCGACCAATGGGTGGCCGATCACCTGTTCCGCCTTGAGGGTGGCCATTGGGCGCTACAGGACGCCTGGGTCACCCGCACGGTGGTGCACAAGGCCGGCAAGTGGCTGAGCACGACTGCTGCGCTCGTGGCGATCCTGCTGTGCTTCCACCACTGGCGTAAGGGTCGCGATCGCACCCTGCGGTGGGCGCTGCTTTATGTCGTGATTGCCATGGCCCTGGGCACCGGTGTGATCTCCCTGCTGAAGTCGCTGGTGCCGATGGAATGCCCCTGGGACCTGCTGCGCTACGGCGGCCACCAGCCGTTCATCGGGCTTTTCACGGCACGCCCCGCAGGCATGGCCGCGCAGGCCTGCTTCCCGGCCGGCCACGCCAGCGCAGGTTATGCATGGTTGTCCCTGTACTTTTTCGCCTTGCTGTGGCGCCCTTCATGGCGCTGGGCCGGGTTATGGATCGGCCTTGGCACCGGCCTGGTATTCGGCGTCGGCCAGCAACTGCGGGGCGCGCATTTCCTTTCGCATGACGTTGCTACTGCGTTGATCTGCTGGCTGCTTTCGCTGGGCCTGTATCTGATCGTCAAACGCGTCCTGGCCCGCCGTCAGCTGGACCGTCCCCACCGCCAGGAGGCAAACGCATGAGTGCATCGGTCCAACGCCCCGCCCGCCTTCCCGCGTTGGCGAACCTTCGCCGCTGGCGGCCGCAGCTGTCCACCGAAGCACTGATCGCACTGACCAGCCTGTTCTTCGCAGTGGCCGGCAACGGCCTGTTCTGGCACAGCGCGATGGCCAGCCATCCGGGCAGCCTGCGCTACGCGCTGTCGCTGCTGCTGTTGCTGCTCGGTGCGCACGGCGTGCTGCTGGGTATCCTGGTCTGGCGCTGGAACGCCAAGGTGGTGATCAGCCTGTTGCTGCTGGTGACCGCATTCGCTGCGCATTACATGAGCCGTTACCACATCTACCTGGATGCGGACATGCTGCGCAACGTGCTGGCGACCGATCCCAAGGAAAGCCGCGAGCTGATGACCGTGTCGCTGCTGTGGCCGGTGTTGTTGCTGGCAGTGCTGCCGATGGCGGTGCTGTGGCGCGTGCAGCTGCGCCGCCGCAGCTGGGGCCGCAGCCTGCTCTGGCGCGTCGGCTTCCTGGTCGTGGCGGCAGTGACCGCGGTGGGCGGCGCATTGATCTCGTTCCAGGATGTCTCGGCACTGATGCGCAACCAGCGCGAAGTGCGTTACCTCGCCACCCCGGCCAATGTGCTGCTGGGCATGCCGCGTGCACTGCGTGGCGACAACCCGGTGCAGCGCGCACCGAAGTTGCCGATCGGTACCGATGCCAAGGCCACCCCGCGCGCCCCTGCCAGCAAACCGCGCCTGCTGGTGATCGTCATGGGCGAGACCGTGCGCGCGCAGAACTGGGGCCTCAACGGTGGCCGCAACACCACCCCGGAACTGGCCCAGGCCAGTGTGGTCAATTTCCCGGACATGCATTCGTGCGGCACCAGCACCGAGGTTTCGCTGCCGTGCCTGTTCTCGCCATGGGGCAGGCACGACTACGACGAGAAGAAGATCCGCGCGCACCAGTCGTTGCTGCACGTATTGAACCGTGCCGGTATTACGCCGCTGTGGCGTGACAACCAGTCCGGCTGCAAGGGCGTGTGCGAAGGCCTGGACTTCCAGTCATTGTCCGATGCGACCACCCCGGGCCTGTGCGCTGACGGCCGCTGCATGGACGAAATCCTGCTGCAGGACCTGGCCACCCAGGTACGTGCAAAGCCGGGCGACCGCGTTGTGGTGCTGCATCAGCTGGGCAACCACGGCCCGGCCTACTTCGAGCGCTACCCGCCCGCGTTCCGCCGCTTCACCCCCACCTGCGATACTCGCGACATCGGCCGCTGCTCGCGCGAAGAGATCACCAACAGTTACGACAACGCCGTGCTGTACACCGATCACTTCCTGACCAAGACCATCGGCACGCTGCAGGGCATGCAGGACTACGACACGGCGATGATCTACCTGTCCGACCACGGCGAGTCGCTGGGCGAGAAGGGCCTGTTCCTGCATGGCGTGCCCTACGCCATCGCGCCGGCCGAGCAGACCCGGGTACCGATGACGATGTGGTTCTCGCAGGGCTTCGCCAGCAGCCGCGGGCTGGACCTGCAGTGCGTGCGCAAGCGTTCGGCGGCATACACCGACCATGACAACCTGTTCCCGTCGGTGCTGGGCCTGATGCAGGTGAAGACCTCGCTGTACGAGCGCGACCGCGACGTGTTCGCCAACTGCGAGGGTTGAGGGTTGTTCGGCAGGGCTTGCAGCCCTGCACCCGCAGAGGCAACGGCAACTTCAACGGCCGAAGCAACAGCAGAAGCGGGCTTCCTGAAGGTTGGCGGGGTGGGTCCGGTTGCGGGGACGCTGCAAGTCCCCCTCCGGGGCCCGGCCCAGCCGCTGGCGGCTGTGCGTTCGGGCGCTTGCGAAGCGGTGCTTCGCAAGCAAAGCGCCCTCACCCATGTAAGCTCGGTCGCCGCTTGCTCGTGTGCGCAGTCCTGCGCACACGGCAAGACCGGGGCTGGGCATCCTGCCCAACCCGCCCGAGGCATGCCTCGGGCCCATGCGGCTCACGCCCCGTCAACCGCACCCACCCCGCCTTCGACATTTTTCCGCGATCTGTTGGAACCTGCTGCTGATGGTGGGTGCCGACCGTTGGTCGGCGCTGGGGCGGATGTCGATATCTGATGGATTTCATCCACGCACGGCGTGGATCTACTGCCGTCACCGAATCGCGTCTGGGGGAGAGCCCCCTGAGTCAGGGGGCGGCCGCGAAGCGGCGGGGGTCTGGAAGCTGATAAGCGGGGCCCGCGTTTCGCGCAGCGAAGCGTGGGAGCGACGGTGCGCATGCGATGTCGCGGTCCCAGGGCGCCGCCCGGCCGACTTCCGCCACTTGCGGTGGCGGCGACTGCCCACTAGCCTTCGGCCGTCGTTCACCACCCAAGGACCGCCCGTGAAACACCGTCATCTCCTGCTGGCCTCGGCAATCGCCGCCGCCACGCTGGCCCTGGCCGCCTGCAAGAAGGAAGCTGCCCCAGGCACCGATACCGCCAGCAGCAGCGCCCCGGCCGGCGAAACCGCCGACCAGTTCGTGGCCCGCATCAATACCGAGTTCAAGGCCGCCTACCCGGAGATGACCTCGGCGCAGTGGCTGTCCTCCACCTACATCAACAGTGATTCGGAACGCATCGCGGCCAAGGCCAACGAGCGCTCGCTGACCCAGCTCAACAGCTGGATCGAACAGGCCGCCAAGTTCGACGGCAAGCCGATGAGCGAGGACAGCAAGCGCGCGATCCACCTGCTGAAGCTGATGTCCTCGATGCCGGCACCGCGTGACCCTGCCAAGCTGGCCGAGCTGACCCAGATCGCCACCCGCATGGAAGGCAGCTACGGTGCCGGCAAGTACTGCACCGATGCCAACGATCCCAACTCCTGCCGCCAGCTGGGCGAGCTGGAGCAGGTGCTGGCACGCAGCCGCGACTACGACAAGCAGCTCGACGCCTGGCAGGGCTGGCACAGCACCACCAAGAGCATGCGCGGCGACTACCAGAAGTTCGTCGGCCTGGTGAATGAAGGCGCCAAGGGCATGGGTTTCACCGATGCCGGCCAGATGTGGCGCAGCGGCTACGACATGCCGCCGGAGCAGATCGGCCCGGAAACCGATCGCCTGTGGGAACAGGTCAAGCCGATGTACGAGCAGCTGCACTGCTACGCACGCGGCAAGCTGGACAAAACCTACGGCAAGGACAAGGCCGAAGTAGGCAACGGCCTGATCGCCGCGCACCTGCTGGGCAACATGTGGCAGCAGGACTGGTCGAATCTGTGGGACCAGCTGGAGCCGTATCCGGGTGCCGGCAGCCTGGACATCACTGCAGCGCTTGAAAAGCAGTACCAGACCAACCTGAGCGCGGCGCTGGCCAAGGCCGGCAAGGATGCCAACGTAGCGGCGCAGTACAAGGCACAGCGCGAGGCCGAACTGCGTACCGCCAGGCAGATGACCGAGCGCGCCCAGGACTTCTACGTGTCGCTGGGCATGCCGTCGCTGCCGCAGTCGTATTGGGAAAAGACCCAGTTCATCAAGCCCGACGATCGCGACGTGGTCTGCCACGCCAGCGCCTGGGACATGAACATGGAAGGCGACGTGCGCACCAAGATGTGCATCAAGCCGAACGAAGAGAACTTCACCACCATCTACCACGAGCTGGGCCACATCTATTACGACCTGGCCTACAACCCGCTGCCGCCGCTGTTCCAGGGCGGTGCCAACGATGGCTTCCATGAAGCGATCGGCGACACCATCGTGCTGGCGATGACGCCCAAGTACCTCAGCTCGATCGGCCTGGTTGATGCGCCGACCGAAAGCCGCGAAGCGGTCATCAACAACCAGATGCGCATGGCGCTGTCGGGCGTGTCGTTCCTGCCGTTCGGGCTGATGATCGACCGCTGGCGCTGGGGCGTGTTCGATGGCTCGATCACCGCCGACAACTACAACAAGGCGTGGTGGGACCTGAAGGCCAAGTACCAGGGCGTGGCGCCGGCCAGCACCCGTGGCGAAGAGTTCTTCGATCCGGGCGCGAAGTACCACGTGCCGGGCAACACCCCGTACACCCGCTACTTCCTGGCGCGCATCCTGCAGTTCCAGTTCTACAAGGGCCTGTGCGACGCGTCCGGCTACAAGGGCCCGCTGCATGAGTGCACCTTCTACGGCAACAAGGAAGCCGGCCAGAAGTACTGGGCGATGCTGAGCAAGGGTGCCAGCCAGCCGTGGCAGGCCACGCTGAAGGAGCTGACCGGTACCGACAAGCTCGATGCCGGCCCGATGATCGAGTACTTCACCCCGGTCAACGAGTGGCTGAAGCAGCAGAACGAAGGCCAGATGTGCGGCTGGCAGGCCAACGCGTCCCCGGCGGCGAAATGAGAAAAGGGCGGGTCCGCGAGGACCCGCCCCTTTCCGGTAGAGCCGGCCGCTGGCCGGCAACTGCACGGTGGACATCTGTCTGGCAGCCGGCCAGCGGCCGGCTCTACCGAAATGCCTGTCAGCTGTTCTTCTTCGCCGCCATCGCTGCGGCCAGCTCGGCCTTGAATTCCTCGAAGGTCTGGCCCTTCTCCTTCGCTTCGGCCTGCGCGGCATCGCGCAGCGCATCGGAGTACATCAGGCGCACCGGCGTGCCGTTGCGTTCGTGCAGTTCACCGGCCTGCATGATCAGCGCCAGCACCTGCGCAGCACTCTCGCTGTGGCCAGCGATGCGGCCGTCCATGCCCAGCACCCATTCGCCGTCACGGCGCACGACACCGGCCAGCAGGGTGCGCTGCGCATCGCGCAGCTCGGCATGCGGTTCCACCGGCGATGCCTGCGCGGCGGCCTTGTTGGCGGCCTGCTTTTCCTGGCGACGGCGCTGGTCGCGGCGGGTCTTGGAGCTGGTGGACATGGTGCGGTACCGCTGCGAAGGGGGGCGCAAGGATAGCGCACCCCGCCCGCAGCGCTGCTTCACGCGTGCTCGATCAAGTATGGTCAGTCCAGCACCTTGCCGTGCCGCCAGTAGCCCATGAAGGTGATCGCGCGGCGGTCCAGCCCGCAATCGCGCACCAGGTGGCGGCGGATCGCCATCACCGCCCCCGCCTCGCCCGCCACCCAGGCATACAGCGGCCCGGCCACGCAGGTGTCGGCCTGCTCCCAGAGGATCTGCGTATCGACGTCGATCTCCTCCAGCGCATCGCCAGCAGCCACGCTCGAGGTCGCTGACAGCCGTTCCTGGACCGCCTGCAGCAGCGGCTGGCCATAGGCGGCCTGCCCACGCGGCAACCACACCAGCTCGGCGGTGCCCGGCGCTTTCAACGGCACCGCATCGCCGGCCTGGGCCACTTCCAGCAACGCCAGCGTGCGCGGCGGATCAGGCATGGCCGCCAGCTCTTCGAGGATGCCCGCCACCGCAGGTAACGCCGTTTCATCGGCCACCAGCAGTACCTGGCCGACACCGGCCGGTGGCTTCCACTCCCAGCCTTCGCTGCTCTCGGCACAGTCGGCATCGGGGGCCAGCAGCACCACGCGATCGCCCGGCCGTGCATGCATGGCCCAGCGCGAAGCGGGGCCGGTCACGCCGTGAATGACGAAATCGACATCGACCTCGCCCTGCTCCGCACGCAGCTGGCGGATGGTGTAGGTGCGCATCGGCGGGCGCTGATCGTCCGGCAGCGCCCGGTAGCGCGGGTACCAGTCCTCGCCGCTGGGGACCTGCGGCAGGTCCTGGCCGGGCAAGGGGAAGAACACCTTGATCCGCTGGTCCGGGCCTTCGGTCTTCATCCGCGCCACGTCGGCGCCAGTGAATACCATGCGGTCCAGGGAAGGGGAGAGAACGCGGCGCTCCTTCAGCGCCACCTCGAACAGGCGGTAGGTCTGCTGCGCAGCCATGGGGGAACCTCATGCAACGACATCGGATTGGCTGGCTGTCGTGCACCCGTGCACCGGCTGGCTGGAGTGCCCAGCCTAGTCCGGTGGTTTCCCGTCGCAAGCGCTGCCGGCGTCGCGGCCTGCCCTACCCCTGCACGCTGCTCAGTGACCCGTGCAGGCTGCCTGCGCCGCGCGTTCACGCTGGTGTTCCCAGTACCAGAACACGAAACCAGCACCGAAGAACGCAGCCTGGCCCAACGCCAGGTGCAGCGGGCTGGCGCTCAGCAGCGGCGATACCACGCCAGCCACCACGGTGCTGATCATCAGCTGCACGAAGGCCTGCAGCGACGAGGCCAGGCCGCGCTGGTGCGGGTACATGTCCAGCACCGCCAGCGCCAGGATCGGGAAGATCAGCGCCATGCCCATGCCGCCCAGGAAGATCGGCAGCACCGCCCACGGCAGCACGAACTGCGGGGCCAGCGCCACGTAGCCGACGTTCAACAGCACCGACAGCGCGCACAGGCCGAAACCGATGGCGACCTGGCGGGTAGGCGTGGTGTGCCCGGCCATGCGCCCGGACAGGAACGAGCCGGTGGTCATGCCGCCGATGGTGGGGATGAACAGCCAGGCGAAGCCGCCCTCGCCCAGATGCAGGTGCTGCATCACGAACACCGGCGCCGAGGAGATGTACAGGAAGATGCCACCGAAGCCGATGCTGCCGGCCAGCGCCAGGCGCAGGAAGCGCGGATTGAAGCCGATGCGCAGGTAATCACGCATCAACGTGCGCGGCGACAACGGCACGCGCGCTTCAACCGGATGGGTCTCCGGCAGGTAGCGCGCAGTGGCCGCCAGCAGGACCAGCCCGAACACCACCAGGAACCAGAAGATCAACGGCCAGCCGGCGCCGCTGAGCAGGATCCAGCCACCGATGATCGGGGCGATCGCCGGGGCGATGCCGAACAGCATCGACACCTGGCTCATCAGCCGCTGCGCGTCATGGCCGTGGTACAGGTCGCGGATCACCGCTCGGCCGACGATCATGCCGACACCTGCCGACAGGCCCTGCAGTGCGCGGAAGCCCAGCAGCGTGGTCAGGTCAGTGGACAGCGCACAGCCGACCGAGGCGCCGACGAATATCACCAGGCCGCCGAGGATCACCCGCTTGCGGCCCCAGGCGTCGGACAGCGGGCCGTGCGCCAGGCTCATCAGGCCGTAGAACAGCAGGTACACGCTGATGGTCTGCTGCACCGCCACTTCGTCCACCGCCAGGCGCTGGGCCAGCTGCGGGAACGCCGGGAAGATGGTGTCGATCGAGAACGGACCGAACATGGCCAGACCGGCGAGCAGCAGGGCCATGCGGCGGGTGGAGGGAGCAACAGCGGCGGTCATGGGGAAGGCGTCCGGCAGGGCCATGCGCGGCACGCACGGCGGGCGCCGGTCCCCTTCTGCAGGGACGGCGCCAGATGAATTCGGGTATCCACCCATCATAGGTGGGGATTGCGCCCGATGCCATGCAGCGATGCACAAAACGCACGGTCGGGCCATCGGCCATTCAGGCGCGGCGGCCATGCCTGGAGGCGGCTGGCGGGCCCGCAACGGGCTATAATCAGCGGGCAACACGGTGGGAGAAGCGGAACACCGCTGCCGAAGGCGCAACGCCCGTAATCGCTCAGGCCCGATACCACCCGTAACAGAACTCTGGAGAGACCGGTTCGATCCGGCGCCGAAGGGGCACGAAGCTGCGGTCCGCCGCGCTTTTAAACTCTCAGGCAAAAGGACAGAGGGGCGCCCCGCAGACCGCCGACCGGCGGCTTGTGCCCGTGCGTGTGCCCTTTCCTGACGGATCCTTCGCCATGTCCCAGAACACCCCTTCCCTGCGTGAGCTCGAGCACCACAATGCGTTCGTCGAGCGCCACATCGGCCCCAACGACGCCGAGATCGCGCAGATGCTCGATGTCGTCGGCCACGCGTCGCTGGATGGCATGACCGATGCCATCGTACCGGCCAAGATCAAGTCGCCGGCGCCGCTGGCGCTGCCGGAGTCGATGACCGAAGTGCAGGCACTGGCGAAGATCCGTGCGATCGCCGACAAGAACACAGTGCTGCGCAGCTTCATCGGCCAGGGCTACTACGGTACCCACACGCCGAACGTGATCCTGCGCAACATCCTGGAAAACCCGGCCTGGTACACCGCCTACACCCCGTACCAGGCGGAAATCTCGCAGGGCCGCATGGAAGCGCTGATCAACTTCCAGACCCTGTGCGCCGACCTCACCGGCATGGAAATCGCCAACGCCTCGCTGCTGGACGAAGCCACTGCCGCCGCCGAAGCGATGACCCTGGCCAAGCGCTCGGCCAAGTCGAAGTCGGACACCTTCTTCGTGCACGACGCCGTGCACCCGCAGACGCTGGAACTGCTGCGCACCCGCGCCGAGCCCATGGGCATCGTGCTGCGCGTCGGCACTCCGGCCGAAGCGCTGGAAGCGGAAGCCTTCGGCCTGCTGCTGCAGTATCCGGATACCTTCGGCCAGGTCGGCGACTACAAGGCGCTGGTCGATGCCGTGCACGCGCGCGGCGGCCTGGTGGCCGTGGCCACCGACCTGCTGGCCCTGACCCTGCTGGCCGCTCCGGGCGAATGGGGCGCGGACATCGTGGTCGGCAACAGCCAGCGTTTCGGCGTGCCGTTCGGCTTCGGTGGCCCGCACGCCGCCTTCATGGCCTGCCGTGACGCCTACAAGCGCTCGATGCCGGGCCGCCTGATCGGCGTCTCGATCGACGCGCAGGGCAACCCGGCCTACCGCCTGACCCTGCAGACCCGCGAGCAGCACATCCGCCGCGAGAAGGCCACGTCCAACATCTGCACCGCACAGGTGCTGCTGGCGGTGATGGCCTCGATGTACGCCGTTTACCACGGCCCGGACGGCCTGACCCGCATCGCCCGCCGCACCCATCGCCTGGCCTCGATCCTGGCCGCCGCGCTGCGCAACGCCGGCGTGCAGGTCGGTGGTGACTTCTTCGACACCCTGCATGTCACCGGCGTGCATGCCGATGAAATCCACGCCAAGGCACGCGCCGCTGGTTACAACCTGCGCGCGATCGACAGCGACTCGGTCGGCATCAGCCTGGACGAGACCACTACCCGCGCCGACATCGTCGCCGTGGCTGCCGTGTTCGGTGCCTCGGTGGACGTCGACGCACTGGATGCCAGCACTGCCGATGCGCTGCCGGCCGGCCTGCTGCGCCAGTCCGCGTTCCTGACCCACCCGGTGTTCAACACCCACCACAGCGAGCACGAGCTGCTGCGCTACCTGCGTTCGCTGGCCGACAAGGACCTGGCGATGGACCGCACGATGATCCCGCTGGGCTCGTGCACCATGAAGCTCAACGCCACCGCCGAGATGATCCCGGTGACCTGGCCGGAGTTCTCGCAGATCCACCCGCTGGTGCCGGCCGACCAGGCGCTGGGCTACAAGGAACTGATCGACACGCTGGAAGCGATGCTGGTGGAATGCACCGGCTACGACGCGGTCAGCCTGCAGCCGAACTCCGGCGCGCAGGGCGAGTACGCCGGCCTGCTGGCGATCCGCGCCTACCACCGCTCGCGCGGTGAGGAACATCGCGATATCTGCCTGATTCCGGACTCGGCGCACGGTACCAACCCGGCTTCGGCACAGATGTGCGGCATGAAGGTGGTGGTGACCAAGACCGATGCCAACGGCAACGTCGACGTCGAGGACATCCGCCTCAACGCCGAGAAGTACAGCGACCGCCTGGCCGCGATCATGATGACCTACCCGTCCACGCACGGCGTGTTCGAGGAAGAGGTGGTGGAGATCTGCGAGATCATCCACAAGCACGGCGGCCAGGTGTACACCGACGGTGCCAACATGAACGCCCTGGTCGGCGTGGCCAAGCCGGGCAAGTGGGGTTCGGATGTTTCGCACCTGAACCTGCACAAGACCTTCTGCATCCCGCACGGTGGTGGCGGCCCGGGCGTCGGCCCGTGCGCGGTCAAGGAGCACCTGGCCCCGTTCCTGCCGGGCAAGCTGGGTGACAACGGCCCGGTCGGCATGGTCAGCGCGGCCAGCTTCGGCAGCGCCTCGATCCTGCCGATCAGCTGGATGTACATCGCGATGATGGGCCGCGACGGCCTGCGCAAGGCCACCCAGGTCGCGCAGCTCAACGCCAACTACATCGCCAAGCGCCTGGCCCCGCACTTCAAGACCCTGTACACCGGCCGCAACGGCCTGGTGGCACACGAGTGCATCCTGGACGTGCGCCCGCTGGAGAAGACCAGCGGCATCGGCGCCGAGGACGTGGCCAAGCGCCTGATCGACTTCGGCTTCCACGCCCCGACCCTGAGCTTCCCGGTGGCCGGCACGCTGATGGTCGAGCCGACCGAGAGCGAATCGCTGCACGAGCTGGATCGCTTCATCGACGCGATGATCCAGATCCGCGAGGAGATCACCGCGATCGAAGACGGCCGCCTGGACCGCGAGGACAACCCGCTGAAGAACGCACCGCACACTGCCACCGCAGTGACCGCGAGCGAGTGGACCCACGCCTACCCGCGCGAACTTGCCGCCTTCCCGCTGGCCAGCCTGAAGCAGAGCAAGTACTGGCCGCCGGTGGCCCGTGTCGACAACGTGTACGGCGACAAGAACGTGATGTGCGCCTGCATCCCGGTCGATGCCTACAAGGATGATGAAGTCGAGGCGTGATTCCTCGCTGCATCGGTAAACAGAACGGCCCGCGCAAGCGGGCCGTTTTCATAAGCGCGTGTGGACCAAGGTCCACACCCACAAACATCCGATCACGGATCCGGCATCTGCCCCAGGCTCAACTGCCACGACACACCGAAGCGGTCCTGCACCCAGCCGTAGCGGTTGCTGAAATCGTAGTCACCCACCGGCATCAACCAATGGCCGCCCTCACCCAGCACGCGTGCGGCACGCTCGAACTGCTCGGCGCCGGAGCACTCCACGAACAGCGAGATCGACGGTGAGAAGGTGAAATCGTGCACGTCCAGGCTGTCGAAGCACAGGTAGTGGGTTCCACCGAGCAGGAAGATGGCCTGGCGGACCTGCCCGGGCACGCCGGCACCGGCGCCGTCCGGATGGCGCTGCATTGCCAGCAGGCGGAAATCGGCGAAGGCCTCGGCATACAGAGCCAGGGCCGCTTCGGCCTGGCCGGTGAACATCAGGAAGGGGCGGCTGCGCAGCATGCGGTACTCCTGGTCGACGGGCCGCGGACGGCCCACACGATCAGGATGGCACGGCGGATGTGCAGCCCCCGTGGTAGTGCCGGCCGCTGGCCGGCAGCTTCAGTCACGCCTCGCGCATGCGCCGGGCGATGGCGCTGCTGGCGGCGATCGTGGCAGTCAGTGCCACCATCGACAGGAACTGCAGGCGGGTGTGCGACTCGCTCAGCAGCAGGCCGAAGATCAGTGCCAGAATCGCCAGCGCGCAGCAGGTCAGCCACGGGAAGCCGGTCATGCGGAACGGCAGGCGGGTACCCAGGCGATCCGCGCGGCGGCGCAGCACCAGCTGCGACACCAGCGACAGCGTCCACACCAGCAGGCAGGTGGAACCGACGATGTTCAGCAGCACCGGCAGTACCCGGTCCGGGAACAGCAGTTCCATCACCGTGGCGGCAAAGCCGAACAGCACGCTGGCCAGCACGGCGATCACCGGCACCTGGCGCGGGTCGGTCCAGCCGAGCACCGCCGGTGCCTCGCGGCGCTGCGCCAGCGAATACATCATGCGCGAGGCGCCGTAGAGGTTGGCATTGAGTGCCGACAGCAGTGCGATCACGGCGATCAGGGTGATGGCCGTACCCGCGCCCGGGATGCGGGCGATATCCAGCACCGCAGCGAACGGCGACTTCAGCGCCTCGCTGGTCCACGGCACCACGGCGATGATCACGCTCAGCGAGCCGATGTAGAACACCAGGATGCGCCAGGCCACGGTGCGGATGGCACGGGCAATGCTGCGCTCGGGATCTTCGGTTTCGGCCGCAGCGACGGCTACGATCTCGGTGCCGCCAAAGGCAAAAACGACAACCAGCAGCGCCGCGCCGATGCCGGCCAGCCCCTTCGGCGCGAAGCCACCATGCTCGGTGAAGTTGCTCAAGCCCGGCGAGGTCACCTGCGGCAGCCAGCCCATCAGCAGCGCCACGCCGATGGCGATGAAGGCCAGGATCGCCACCACCTTGAGGATGGCGAACCAGAATTCGAACTCGCCGAAGTTCTTCACCCCGAGCAGATTGATCGCGGTGAAGAACAGCATGAAGGCCAGCGCCGCCATCGGTACCGGTATCGCCGGCCAGACCGTGGCAAGAAGCCCGGCCGCGCCTACCGCCTCGGCGGCGATCACGATCACCAGCTGCACCCACCACAGCCAGCCCACGGTGGCGCCGGCGGTGGCTCCCATGGCATCAGCGGCATAGACCGAGAACGCGCCACTGGTCGGCTTGGCCGCCGCCATCTCGCCCAGTGCGTTCATCACGATGATCACCAGCGCACCAGCGACCAGATACGACACCAGAACCGCCGGGCCGGCCGCCTGTACACCCACGCCCGAGCCGAGGAAGAGGCCGGCGCCGATGGCGCTGCCCAGACCCATCATGATCAGCTGGCGGGGCTTGAGCGAATGTCCGAGGCGGGACGGCGAAGCGGTCGGAATCGAGTTGGGCATCGGCAGGGCTGGCGGCGGCTACAGGGGCGACACCTTACCCTGTCCCGTGCCCACGGGGATAGGCACAGCGCAGCAGGCGGCTCAGGCCAGCGCCGGCTCGCCGACGTTGCCACCAATACGGGCCCGGTAGGCGCGCGGCGAGAAACCGGTTTCAGCCTTGAACTTGCGGGTAAAGGCGCTCTGGTCGCTGAAACCGCAGGCCTGGCCGATGCAGGCGATGCTGTCGTCACCGTGCAGCAGGTGCATGGCCATCTGGATCCGCAGTCGGGTCAGCACCTGCTGCGGGGTCATCTGGAACACCTTGCGGAAGCTGCGCTCCAGCTTCGACAGCGAGAAGCCGGTGATGTCCAGCAGGGTCTGCATGCGCACGTTCTCGGCGTAGTGCGCATTGAGGTGGGCCAGGGCCAGCCGCAGCTGCTCGTATTGGGTGCCCAGGCTGTCCTTCTGGCCGAGGTCGCGGGATATGCCGATCAGGCCCTCGATGGCCCCATCGACCACCAGCGGGCGCTTGCAGGTCAGGCACCAGCCCGGTTCGCGGTTGGCGAACAGGTGCAGCTCCATCAGGTTCTCGATCACCTCACCGGACAGCACGCGGGCGTCCTGGTCGACGTAGTCCGCGCTGAGGCCGGTCGGGTAGATTTCAGCCGCGGTACGCCCGATCACGTCCTTGCGCGCGCGCAGGCCCAGCCGCCGCAGCATGGTCTGGTTGACGTGGGTGTAACGCCCCTGAAGGTCCTTGATGAAGAACAGCACATCCGGGATGGCGTCGAACAGGGCTTCGATGTCGGCGGGCTCGACTCGCATGGGGCAAGCATACCCGAGCCTGCTTTTGCCTGTACGTTCACCTTTGCCGGACCTCGGTTTAACGGGCTCGGTTCCAGTGTCGTGGTTCTCTTTCAGATCCTCCGGAGCCAACGTCAATGGCCGCCAGCAAGCCGACCGGCAAGCGCGCAACCACCCACGCCGAAAACCACTACCGGGGCGACGGTGATGAACTGCACCAGCAGGCCGGGGCCAGCCATCCGGTGATGACCACCGATCAGGGCATCCCGGTGGCGGACAACCAGAACTCCCTGCGGCAGGGAGCTCGGGGGCCCACGCTGCTGGAGGACTTCATCCTGCGCGAGAAGATCACCCACTTCGATCACGAACGCATTCCCGAGCGCATCGTGCACGCACGTGGCAGCGCAGCACATGGCTACTTCGAGCTGACCCGATCGCTGAAGGCGCATACCCGAGCGCGCATCCTGACCGAGGTAGGCGTGAAGACACCCGTGTTCACCCGCTTCTCGACGGTAGCCGGTGGCGCAGGCTCGGTGGACACCCCGCGCGACGTGCGCGGCTTCGCGGTCAAGTTCTATACCAAGGAGGGCAACTGGGACCTGGTCGGCAACAACATCCCGGTGTTCTTCATCCAGGACGCCATGAAATTCCCGGACTTGGTACACGCGGTGAAGATGGAACCGGACCGTGCCTTCCCGCAGGCGGCCACGGCCCACGACACCTTCTGGGATTTCATCTCGCTCCTGCCCGAGTCGATGCACATGATCATGTGGGCAATGAGCGACCGTGCCATTCCGCGTTCGCTGCGCATGATCGAAGGCTTCGGCGTGCACAGCTTCCGCCTGCTGAACGAGGCAGGTGAGTCGACTTTCGTCAAGTTCCACTGGCGGCCGAAGCTGGGCATCCAGTCAACGGTCTGGGACGAAGCGCTGAAGCTGCAGTCGGCCGACAATGACTTCCATCGCCGTGACCTGTTCGAGGCCATCCAGCGCGGTGACTTCCCGGAATGGGAGCTGGCAGTGCAGCTGTTTACGGAAGAAGAGGCCGACGCATTCCCGTTCGATCATCTGGACCCGACCAAGATCATTCCCGAATCACTGGTGCCGTTGCAGGTCATCGGCCGCATGGTGCTGGACCGCTGGCCGGACAACTTCTTCGCCGAGACCGAGCAGGTGGCGTTCTGCCCGGCCAACGTGCCGCCCGGCATTGACTTCAGCAACGACCCGCTGCTGCAGGGGCGCCTGTTCTCCTATCTGGACACCCAGCTGCTGCGCCTGGGCGGCCCCAACTTCCACCAGATCCCGGTGAATGCTCCGAAGTGCCCGTTTGCCAATCATCAGCGCGACGGCCACATGCAGATGCAGGTTCCCAAGGGCCGGGTGGCCTACGATCCCAGCTCGCTGCAGGAAGACACACCGCGCGAGGCCTCAAGCGGATTCCGCAGTCACGCCAGCACGGACGATGGCCGCAAGGGCCGCATCCGCGCGGAGAGCTTTGCCGACCACTACAGCCAGGCCCGCATGTTCTTCCGTAGCCTTGAAAAGCCGGAACAGGCCCATCTGGCATCAGCGCTGGTGTTCGAGTTGTCCAAGGTGGAAACGCTGAAGGTGCGGGTGCGTACCCTCAGCCACCTGCGCAATATCGACGACTCACTGGCACAGCGCGTGGCCGACGGGTTGGCGTTGCCTGCACTGCCCGCCCCCGCGCCGACTGCCACCCCGGTGCGGGACATGCCCCCCGCTCCCGAGGTACGCGTGATCGGGCGCAACAAGCCTACCCTGCAGGGTCGCTGCATCGGCATCCTGTTCGATGAAGGCTCCGACGCTCGCATCATTGCCAGCCTGAGCAAAGCAGCCAGGAAAGCAGGTGCAGACGTGAAGCTGGTCGCCCCCAAAGTGGGTGGCGCCACGCTCAGCGACGGCGCCTTGCAGGCGGCGGATGGGCAGCTGGCGGGCACCCCCTCGGCCGTGTTCGATGCGGTAGCCGTAGTGCTCAGCCCGGAAGCCGCGAAGGCTTTGTCGAAAGAGAGTGCAGCCATCGAATTCCTCAGCCAGGCGTGGGCGCACCTGAAGGCCATTGCCAGCGATGCCGGCGGCCATGCGCTGCTGAAGGCAGCAAGGGTCGGCAATGATGCCGGCATCGTCGAAGCGGAAGATGCCAAGGCCTTCCTGGCGGTCGCCGCCACCCGCCAATGGGCGCGTGAACCCAAGCTGCGCCTGCTGGCCTGACTACAACGACAGGAGAACCGTCATGCCCCGTGGTGACAAATCCGCATATACCGACAAACAGAAGCGCCAGGCCGAGCACATCGAGGAAAGCGAGCGCGAGCGCGGTGCCAGCGAAGGCACGGCCGAGCGTATTGCCTGGGCTACCGTGAACAAGCAGGATGGCGGCGGCAAGCGTAGCGGCAGCGCACGCAAGGGTACGAAGAAGGCGACCCGCAAGACGGCTGCGAAGAAGGCGCCTGCCAGGAAGTCCGCTACAAAGAAGGCCACGCCCAAGACGGCAGCGAAGAAGGCACCTGGGAAGAAGGCGGCGGCCAAGAAGGCACCGGCTCGCAAGACAGCCACAAAGAAGGCGACAAAGAAGACGGTGGCCAAGAAGTCCAGCACTCCCGCCTCGCGTAGCGCTGCGGCGAAGAAGGCAGCGAAGACCCGTGCGGCAAAGAAGACCGTGCGCAAGGTGGCGGCGAAGAAGGCAGCACGTACCCGCGCGCGGGGCTGAGCCCCTCCATCAGGACGGCAGCGTCCTCATCCACGCGGCAACTTCGGCTGCAGCTGCGTCGGTGCGCGCCTGGAGTAGCAGATGCGGCCCTTCCAGCGAAACATGACGAGCATCCGGCAAAAGGGCCTGCAGTTCTGCCACGCTGGGCGGCCACAGCAGGCGGTCATGGCACGCGTGCAGGCACAGCGTCGGCACTTCGATTGCCGACAGCAATGCGCGTACGTCGACCCGCAGGGTCGCTGCGGCGCGTTGCCGCAACGTGATCGCCGGAATCTGGACCAACGCATCGCGCAGCATCGATATGTGCTCGCGGGTGCGCCACCGCCCCAGCAGCAGGCGCGCCAGCAACGCCACGGGAGGCAGAGGCCAAGCCGGCGACAGCAGGGCTGCGCTGGCTGCCGGCAATGGCACCGGCCGACTCGCAAAGGTCGAGGCAAGCACCAGTCCGCGCAGCCCGGTAGGGTGTCGCGTGGCCAGTTCAACTGCCAACGGGCCCGAGAAGGACTCGGCAAGCAGGATGAAGGGATGGCCGGGCAGCTGCGACCACAGCCGTTGGGCTAGCGTGGCGTGATCCTGCCCTCCCTGCGCAGGTAGCGTAATCGCCTGCGTCGTCAGCCCATGAGCCTCAAGTGCTGACAGAAACGGGGTGGACAGCCTGCCGGAGCCATCCAGGCCGGGCAGCATCAGCACGTGCTGCGGCGCAGCCGATGCTGAATCACAGCCCGGCTTTTCCTCGCTCCCGATTCCCATGTCACCTCCTTTGCTGACAAACATCACCCACATCGGCAGGCAACGGAAACTCTGCTCCGGCTCTCCGGCTGCTTTGCCGGTCAAGGTTGAGCAATACTGCCCGCTCTGCCGCGGAACGCGGCTGCCAAGGAGAGCCGTTGATGCGATGGACCTACGCGCTGGCCATGATGGCCATGATGCTGCCACTGAACAGCTCCGCCAGCGATGGTTGGATAAACGGGGACGGCAAGGCGATGCCGGAGACCGGTGCCATGAAATCCAGCGGTGGCTTTGCTGCATCGCTGCTGGTTACCTCCGATGCCGACTGGCAGGCCAAGTGGGAAACCCCACCGGAGACCACTCCCGGTTTTACCGAGGCCAACGAAGTCCACCTGGGCGGTGAATTGTTCTTGCTGACATTCCTGTCCAACCCGCAACTGGACGAGAACCGCGTACCCAAGGTGCACTGCGATCTGCGCATGCTACGTCCGGACGGCAGTACCAGTATCGACGAACGCGATGTTCCCTGTTTCACCACTGCCCTGCCCGGCCCGCCAACCCTGTTGTACATGGCCAACCTGCACCTGAAGTTCGTCGCCGAGGCCAGTGATCCGAAAGGCACATGGACTGCGCAGGTGGTGGTCAGGGATCTGCTGCGGAATGTGAGCCTGCCTCTGCAGGCTCGCTTCGACGTCCGTTGAACGGAGGCATGCGAATGAAGATGCGGCGATTACTGAGCTGGACCGGTCTTGCGCTTTGCGTGGTCTACCTGCTGTTGACCGCATGGCTGGTTCACGGCGCGCAGTCGGACGCGGACCCGAAGGGCACCTATATCCTGATGGCGCTCCCCATCACCCTACAGTCCGCCGCACTCGATGCCATCGGCGCAGGCAGCCTGCTGTACGGCAAACCCTGGTCGACCGCGTATGCAGTGCTGCTTCCGCCAACACTGCTGTTGCTGTACGCAGCCGGCTGGCTGATCGAACGCGCCGCGCGCGGGCGCTAGCCAGCGGCACGGACCGGTTGCGCGCATCGACGCCCTGCACGCGGGAGCGCATGCAGGGCGCCATCCAACATCCAGTCGCAGGTTGCTTACGCCGCCTGCGCAGGCATGATGGGCATGCGCGCGCCCTGCTCCACCTTGAACACCGACACCGAGTTGGTCAGAGCATGCGCCTGTTCTTCCAGCGCGCGGCTGGCGGCAGTGGCTTCTTCCACCAGCGCGGCGTTCTGCTGGGTCACCTGGTCCATCTGCACCACCACCTGGTTGACCTGCTCGATACCGGCGGCCTGTTCCTTGCTGGCCGCTGCGATGTCGCTCATCAGCTGGGTGGTGCGCGAACTTGCCTGGGCTACGCGGGCGATCGCGGCTTCCGATTCGACCGTCACTGCCAGGCCGCTCTTCACCTTCGCAGCGGCATCTTCGATCAGTTCCTTGATCTCCTTGGCGGCGACACCGGCACGCTGTGCGAGCGTGCGTACTTCGCTGGCGACCACGGCGAAACCACGCCCCTGCTCACCTGCACGGGCCGCTTCCACCGCAGCATTCAGCGCCAGGATGTTGGTCTGGAACGCGATGCCGTCGATCACCGTAGAGATTTCCGAGATGCGTGCCGAGGACTGGTCGATCTCACCCATGACCGATGCCATCTGTGCCATCGCCTGTTCGGTCTCGCGCACGGCGGCACCGGCCGCATGCGCTTCACTGTCGGCCTGACGCGCCAGCTCGGCGTTCTGGCGCACGGTGGAGGTCAGTTCCTCCATCGATGCGGCCGCTTCTTCCAGATTGGCTGCCTGCTGCTCGGTACGGCGCGACAGGTCGTTGTTGCCGGCGGCCAGTTCCTGCGCTGCGTTGTTGATGCTGTCGGCGGCCACCTGGATGCCCCGCACGATGCCGGTCAGCTGTGCGGTGGTGGTGTTGGCGTCGTCGCGCATGCGCGCGAACACACCGTCGTACTCGCCCTCCATGCGTGCGGTCAGGTCGCCGTGCGAGATTGCACGCAGCACGTCGGAGACGTCGGCGATGCTGGCCTGCGAACTGGCCATCATGCCATTGAGGTGTTCGACCATCGCCTTGAACTGGTACTGGAACGCAGCGGCATCGCCACGCATGCTGAAATCACCGGCGCGGGCGGCACGGGCCAGTTCATCGATCTGCGCGTTGATCGCCATCAGGCTCTGCTTCACCGCGGCAAGGGTGCGGGTCAACGTGCCCTTCTCGCCCGGGTAATCCGGCAGGTCGCGGCTGAGGTCGCCGATGGCGTAGCGCTGCATCACCTCGGCCATCAGCAGTTCCACCTGCACGTGCGACTCGACCAGGCTGTTGGTGGCCTGCACCATGCGGCCGAAGTCACCGGGGAACGCCGTGACGTCCATGCGGTAGCGGATCGCGCCCGCCTCATGCTGCTCAGCCATCTGCAGCTGTGCGCCGATCGCCGCCTGCACGCTCTGCCGCACGCTGGCCATCGCCTCGCCCAGCTGGGTCAGTTCGTCGCGGCCGCCAAGGCGGAACTCCTGGTCCAATTGTCCCTTGGACAGGCGCTCGGCCAGGTTCACCGCGCGGGCCAGCGGACCGGTCAGGCTGCGGCCGATCATCACCGAGGCACCGATGCCCACCAGCAGCGCGACGCCGCCCAGCACCAGCAGCTGCAGCAGGCTGCGCTCACCCAGGCGGATCGCCTCGGCGGCTGCCTCACGGCTTTCCTTCTCTTCGAAGTCCACGCCATCGGACAGCGCCTTGTTCCAGCCGTTTGCCGCTTCCTGCACCGGGCCCAGGGTCAGCGCTACGGCGCCCGGGTAGTCGCCCTGCTCCATCAGTTCGCTGGTCTGCTTGTTGAGTGGACGCGCAATGGCACGCTTGGCGGCGATGGTTTCCGCGATGGCCTTGCCGTCGGCGTCGCTGGGCAGCGCCTGATAGGCGGTCCAGCTGGCCTCGTAGCGCTTCACCAGATCGGCGATGCGCTGCTCGTCGTGGCCACGGTCGTCGCCTTGGCGGATCAGCATCTCGCGACGCACCACCATCATCTGGTTGTTGGCATCGAGCATCTGCGACAACAGGCGCACCTTGGCTACGCTGACGTCGACCACCTGCTGCATCGCGCGCTTCTGCACGACACTGGCGGTGGCGCCGGTGGCCACCACGGCGGCAACCAGCAACAACAGCAGGCCAAAGCCCAGCCCAAGACGCCAGGCAACCCTGACGTTCCTCAAGTAGTTCATGGGGGTATCCAAAACGGGGGGATGCGCCCTTATCGGCGGCCCGGCAGGCAATCTTGATCGCCGTCCGTCGACGGCGTCGGCCACCGTTCACCTTGGTGAGCCCCGGCCCGGCCGCTTCTGGACACGGGAGTTGACTGCGGTGGGCGCGACTGCTCATGCGGACGTCAGATCCCTTTCACGGTGGCTCGGCGGCTGCTGCGGGCAAGGTGGTGGCGTGACCTGCTGGAGATCCCAATGCCCTTGCCCGTGTCCCGATCCACCCTGCTCGCTCTCTCGCTGCTGGCGTCGCCAGCCTTCGCGCAGGCGCCGCCGCCCCACCTGCCCGCACCTATTGCCGAAACGGCCGGACCGGACACCGCACCCCACTCCGCGCTGCACGCCCAGGTGCTGCTGGATCGCGCGAACTTCTCCCCTGGCCAGATCGACGGCGAAGTGGGCAGCAACCAGCGACGCGCGGTGTCGGGTTTCCAGGCAGCGCATGGGCTGGACGTAACGGGCGAACTGGACGACACCACCTGGAAGGCCCTGCAGGCCGATACCGTTGGGCCGCTGGCCAGCTACACGCTGACTGCTGAGGATGTCGCCGGTCCGTTCCAGGCCACTCCGAAAGGGCCCGCCGCCCAGGCCAAGCTCACATCGCTGGGCTACGGCAGTGTGGAAGAAGCCCTCGGCGAGCGCTTCCATGCCTCCCCTGAGCTGATGAAAGTGCTCAATCCCGGCGTGGACCTGACCAAGGCTGGCAGCCGCATCCAGGTACCCAACATCGCACTGGCCGCATTGCCGAAGGCGGCGAAGATCGTGGTCGACAAATCCGATTCCACGCTGCAGCTGCTGGATGCGCAGGGCAAGGTGATCGCACAGGTGCCGGTGTCGTCGGGTAGCCAGCACGACCCGTTACCGATCGGCGAATGGAAGATCCTGGGCGTTTACCGCGACCCGCCGTTCCACTACAACCCGAAACTGTTCTGGGATGCCCGCAAGGGCGAAAAGAAGGCCACCCTGCCACCGGGCCCGAACAATCCGGTCGGGCGGGTCTGGATCGATCTGTCCAAGCCGCATTACGGCCTGCATGGCACGCCCGAACCCGGCCATGTGGGCAAGACCGAATCGCATGGCTGCGTGCGCATGACCAACTGGGATGCGCTGCGCGTGGCCGATGCCGTGGATACCTCGGTACCCGTGGTGATGCAGGAGTGAGCCGATGCGCCTTTCGCAACTGATCGTGCTGGGCGTTCTGCTGGGGCTGGGTGCAGGCTGGTGGCTGCACCGCGATGCGGGTGATCCGGTACCCGCCCCGCTGCCGCAAGCGCAATCGGCACTGGCAGCGGCGCCGGAAAAGGAATCTGTAGCGACACCCGCAACAGCCCCACCCGCCAACACCGCGCCGTCGGCCGCGCAGACTGCGGATGCACCGTCCGGTCTGCTGCTGCCGGTGCAGGGTATCCATGCGTCCCAGCTGCGCGATACCTTCACCGATGCACGCAGCGAGGGTCGCGTGCACGATGCCATCGACATCATGGCCGATACCGGTACGCCGGTCCTGGCGGTGGCCGATGGAACGGTGGAAAAACTGTTCGACAGCGAGCGCGGCGGCTTGACGATTTACCAGTTCGAGCCCAGCGGGCGCTGGTGCTACTACTACGCGCATCTGCAGCGCTACGCCGATGGCCTGGCGGAGAAGCAGGTGATCAAGCGCGGAGAGGTGATCGGTTACGTGGGCAGCACCGGTAACGCCAGCGCCGAGGCTCCGCACCTGCACTTCGAAGTGCACGTGTTGGGCCCGGAGAAGCAGTGGTGGAAGGGCGAATCGATCAACCCGTATCCGCTACTGAAATCGGCTGCTTCGATGCCCGACGCTGCCAACGCCGCAAGGTGATGGTGAATACCACCAGGGCAGCCCCCGGAATCAGCAGGAACAGCGCGGCCACCGTCCAGAAGAAGAACGGCCACAGCCACACGTAGTCCAGGTCGGTCAGCTTCAGCACGTTCATCGGTGGCAGCAGTTCCACCGAGGCCACGCGTCCCGCCAGCGCGGGCTCGACCTCCAGAACGGTCACCCGCAGCCACGAACGCCCGCGCGGCAGCGCATCCCCCCGGCCATAACCGAAGTACGAGGCGGCAAATCCAGCAGGCTCAACCGATTCCAGCGCGCGGGTGATGCCGGAGCCCGGCACGCCCGAACGCGTTTCGGCGCGGAAGTCGGTCTGATCTGTCGGGGTTTCCACGCGCAGGCGCACCTCAGGATCGATCGCCGTGGAAGTACCGTCATCCGCGTAACGCAGGCGCAGCCGCAGTTGGTCATCGATGAAGCGGTAGACCGTGACCTCGGCCGTCGCACCCGGCCTCAGCACCAGAGGCAGCACCTGCGTGCGTGAGGCCATGTGGTTGGCGATCGCGCCCAGCACCAGCACCGCGCAGGCAAGCGCCCACAGGCTCCACAGCACCCACAGGGTGATCCGCACCACCGTTACGCCCTTCACGCTGACATCCGGGTCATCACGTCACCTCCCTGCTGGCCGTGCCGACACAGTAACGAAAAAGCCCCGCTTTCGCGGGGCTCTTCCTGTCACCTACGCCGGGCAGCGCCCGGCGCTACCTCAGGCGAACGGATCCTGCAGGACCATGGTGTGGTCGCGGTCCGGGCCGGTGGAGACGATGCTGATCGGGCAACCGGCCAGCTCTTCCAGCGAACGCAGGTAGGCACGTGCGGCCGGCGGCAGGTCGTCCCAGTTGGTGATGCCGTGGGTGTTCTCACTCCAACCCGGGAACTCCAGGTACACCGGGGTGCAGTCTTCCCAGCCCTGCGCGTCCAGCGGCGCGTACTCGGTGCGCTTGCCGTTGTATTCGTAGGCGATGCAGACCTTCAGCTTTTCCATGCCATCCAGCACGTCCAGCTTGGTGATGCACAGGCCGCTGATGCCGTTGATGGCCACGGCGCGCTTCAGCGCGACGATGTCCATCCAGCCGCAGCGACGCGGACGGCCGGTCGAGGCACCGTACTCGGCGCCGCGGTCACGGATGCCCTGGCCGACTTCATCGTCCAGCTCGGTCGGGAACGGGCCGCCGCCGACGCGGGTGGCGTAGGCCTTGGCGATGCCCAGCACGTAGTCGATCGAATCGGCGCCGACGCCGGAACCGGCCAGTGCACCACCAACAGTGGTGTTGGAGCTGGTGACGTACGGATAGGTGCCGTGGTCGATGTCCAGCAGCGCACCCTGCGCGCCTTCGAACAGCACGCGCTTACCCTGCTTGCGCAGGTCGTGCAGGATGCCGGCCACGTCGGACTTCATCGGCTGCACGTATTCGCCGAAGGCCAGCGCTTCGTCGAAGGTCTTCTGGAAATCGACCGCATCGGTGTTCAGATACTTGGTCAGCACGAAGTTGTGGTAATCCAGCGCGGTGCGCAGCAGTTCTTCCAGCTGCTTCGGGTAATGCAGGTCGGCGATGCGGATGCCGCGACGCGCCACCTTGTCTTCGTAGGCCGGGCCGATGCCACGGCCGGTGGTGCCGATCGCCTTGCCGCCGGCAGCGCGCTCGCGCGCCTGGTCCAGGGCGATGTGGTACGGCATGATCAGCGGCGCGGCCGGGGAGATCTTCAGGCGCGAACGCACTTCCACGCCGGAGGCTTCCAGCTCGGCGATTTCCTTCTGCAGCGCGGCCGGCGAGATCACCACGCCGTTGCCGATCAGGCACAGCGCATCGTCACGCAGGATGCCCGACGGGATCAGGTGCAGGACGGTCTTCTTACCGTTGATGACCAGGGTGTGGCCGGCATTGTGGCCGCCCTGGAAGCGCACGACGGCGCCGATTTCCTCAGTGAGCAGATCGACGATCTTGCCCTTGCCTTCATCGCCCCACTGGGCACCCAACACTACGACAGACTGACCCATGACGGGCTCCTCATATGTTGCGGCCATCGGGGCCGCGGACGGTTGAACCGTGGCGGGGCTGGCCAGCACCTGGAGGGCGGCTCCAAACGGGGAGCAGCCGGCGATGGAAGGCCCATACACGGAAAAAGCCGAACGGGGAGGCCCGTCCGGCTTTTGTGCATTATCCGGGTTTCCGGGGTCGGGTGCCACCTTTCCGACGGACGGCTTCACCGGCCGGTCAGCCGCCCCGCCCGGTCGTGCCGGCCGTTGGCCGGCAATGCCAACCAAGGTTGGCATCTACCAGAGCCGGGCCACGCATGTACCGGCCGGTCAGGCACCTCCCGGTCGTGCCGGCCGCTGGCCGGCACTACCCTTTCAATGCCGCGCCCACCACAGCAGGCTCAGGCCGGCCAGCAGCACCAGCCCACCGAAGCTGCGCAGGGCCGGGCTGGGCAGGTCCAGCAGGCGCTCGGCCATGCGCTTCCAAGCGAACGGGGCGACGAACAGGAACAGGCCTTCCAGCACCGCCACCAGGCAGACGGCGGCGAACAGATCTTTCATGGGGGACTCCGGAAAAAGCACGGGGCCCGGCATCTGGCCGGGCCCCGTGGGGTACTGCCCTGCGACCTCAGCGGTCGTTCTTCAGGTACTGCAGGAACGGGTCGTTCTTGTCGAGCACGATCACGCCGTTGCCGTCGGTCATGGAGCCACGGTAGGCCTCCAGGCTGCGGTAGAACGCATAGAACGACGGGTCGGCCGAGCCGGCCTTGCCGTAGATGCGCGCCGCATCGGCATCGCCTTCACCGCGCAGGCGCTGGGCATCACGCTCGGCCTCAGCGATCAGCACGGTGCTGTCACGGTCGGCCTGGGCGCGGATGGTCAGCGACTGCTCCTCGCCCTCCGCACGCAGCTTGGCCGCTTCCTGCTTGCGCTGGGCGCGCATGCGCTCGTACACGTCATTGATCACCTGGCTGTCGGTGGGCAGGTCCACCTGCTTGATGCGCAGGTCGATCATCTGCATGCCGAGGCCGGCCACCGCTTCGTTGATCCCCTTCAGCTGCTCGGCGATCAGCTCGCTGCGGTCGCCGGAGACCAGCTGCTGCAGGGTGCGCGAGTTGATCTGGTTGCGCAGCGAGTCGGTGATGATCGGTGCCAGGCGGGCGTTGGCGATGCGCGGATCGCCACCGGTGGCACGGAAGTAGTCACCCACGTTGGAGATGTAGCCGATGGCGAAGAAGTCAACGCTGACGTCCTTCTGCTCGGCGGTGAAGTAACGTGCCGGGGCGGTGTCGAGCACCTGGAAGCGGCGGTCGAAGACCTTCACCGTTTCCACCACCGGCACCTTGAAGTGCAGGCCCGGCTTGATGTCCGAACGCACCACCTTGCCCAGGTTCAGCACCATGGCGGTCTGGTCCTCACGGACCACGTACACCGAGCCAAGCAGGCCCAGCACCACCGCCACGATCACGGCGATCCAGATAGGACTCTTCATCGGCTGCCCTCCTCACGGCCGCTCGGTCGCCCGGTCGGGCGGCCCACCGGCCGGCCCGGATCACGGGAAGCTTCCGCCGCTGCACCCGGCAGCGACGGCATCACCACCTCCGGATTGGTCACTCCCGGCGGCGCCGAGGTGGTGGGACGGGTATCGCCGGTCATCGGCACGTAGATCAGCTGGCGGCCATCGCCACCGATCACCTTGCGGTTCTCGCTCAGCACCTGCTGCACGGTCTCCAGCCACAGGCGCTTGCGGGTCACTTCCGGGGCGTCCTTGTACTGGGCCTGCAACAGGCTGAAGCGCTGCGCGTCGCCCTCGGCCTTGGACACCACCGCCTGCTTGTAGCCTTCGGCGGTGGTACGGGCGCGCGAGGCCTGGCCCCGGGCTTCCGGCACGACCTTGGCGGCGTAGGCCTGGGCTTCGTTGATCAGGCGTTCCTTGACCTGCTGGGCACCGTTGACTTCGTCGAAGGCCGGCTTCACTTCTTCCGGCGGACGGGCGTCCTGCAGGGTCAGGCCGGTCACGGTGAGGCCGGTCTTGAACGCCTTCAGCAGCGCCTGCAGGCGCTCCTCGGCGGCCACGGCCAGCGGGCCACGGTTGTTCAGTACCGCGTTGAGGTCGGCACGGCCGACTTCCTCGCGCACCGCGCTCTGCGCCGACTGCTCCAGCACCTGGTTGGCATCGACCGTGCCGAACAGGTACTGCTGCGGGTCGTCGATGCGGTACTGGACGTTCAGCGACACGTTGACGATGTTCTCGTCACGGGTCAGCACCGGCACCTGGATCGAGAAGGTCTTGATCTCGGTGGCATTGACCTTGGTGACCGATTCGATCGGCCACGGCAGCTTGAAGTTCGGGCCGGGCTGCAGGATGCGCGAGAACTGGCCGAAGCGCAGCACCACGCCACGCTGCTGTTCGCCGATCAGCTGGAAGCTGGAGAACAGCACCAGCAACACCACGGCTGCCACCACCCAACGCATGATGCCGCCGTCGAACAGGTCCTTCAGCGGCCCGGGCAGTCCGCCCCAGCCACCACCATTGCCACCGCCGCGCGACCCGAAGGGCCCGCGTCGATTGTCCTCGGGGCCTTGTCCGCCCTTGTTGCCGCCGGGTGTATTCCAGGCCATGCACGCTCCATCAAGATTTGGGCTGCGGCGCGGGCCCTTCCCGCACCACCAGCCGTGAAACCATCACCGATCATACAAGATGGGGCGGATCGGCAGGATCGAAAGGGGGGCAACGGGGTAAGGTGACGTTTTCCTCGAAGTCAGGCAACGCCGATGGCCCCCACCACCCCGTTCACCGCCTTCCGCATCGAAAACGACGCCGCCGGCTACCGCAGCGGCTTGGCCCAGCTCAATGTCGACGACCTCAACCCCGGCCAGGTACTGATCCGCGCCCACTGGTCTTCAGTCAACTACAAGGATGCCCTGGCCGGCACCGGCAAAGGCAGGATCCTGCGCCGTTTCCCGCTGGTCGGCGGGATCGACGTAGCCGGTACCGTGGTCGCCAGCACCGACCCGGACTGGCGTGAAGGCGATGCGGTGCTG
The DNA here is from genome assembly GCF_032911605.1 of Stenotrophomonas mexicanensis. Taxonomy (NCBI): domain Bacteria; kingdom Pseudomonadati; phylum Pseudomonadota; class Gammaproteobacteria; order Lysobacterales; family Lysobacteraceae; genus Stenotrophomonas; species Stenotrophomonas mexicanensis. Next base: position 3,687 of record NZ_JAWJTG010000044.1, on the reverse strand, counting down.
GCCACCGGCTGCGGCCTCAGCGAGACCCGCGATGGCGGCTACAGCCAGTATGTGCGGCTGGAGTCGCGTGCGGTGATCGCCCAGCCGGCCGGGCTGACCCCGCGTGAGGCGATGGTGCTGGGCACCGCCGGCTTCACGGCAGCGCTGGCGCTGCTGCGCATGCAGGACAACCGGCAGACACCGGAGCTCGGCCCACTGGCGGTCACCGGCGCCAGCGGTGGTGTGGGCGCGCTGGCGCTGTCGATCTTCAGCCGCGCCGGCTACACCGTGCACGCGGTCAGCGGCAAGCCAGAGCAGTCGGACTTCCTGCATGGCATCGGCGCCGCCGAAGTGCTGCCACGTAAGGCGTTGGCCGAAGCGGGCCCACTGCAGTCGGCCCGCTTCGGCGGGGGCCTCGACAATGCCGGAGGTGACATGCTTGCCAGCCTGCTGGCGCAGACCGTGCCCTACGGCAGCGTGGTCAGTGCCGGCCTGGCAGCCAGCCCGACGCTGGACATGACGGTGATGCCGTTCATCCTGCGCGGCGTGTCACTGCTGGGCGTGTCCTCGGCCAATGCACCGCGCGGGCTGCGCGAAGAAGTGTGGTCGCGGCTGGGCAGTGACTGGAAGCCGCAGCACCTGGACCGCATCTGTACCGCCGAAGTCGGCCTCGATGGCCTTCCTGCCGTGTTCGAACGGATGCTGGCGGGCGGTTCGCTGGGCCGCACCGTGGTGCGGATCGACTGAACGTCGCAGGCAGGCGACGGACGGCAGATGCGCTCCTCCCGCCAGTAATGAGCCCGCACTACACTGCGGGCATTACATGGGGAACAATATGGCACGCATTCTGATCGTCGACGACTCACCGTCGCAGCTGTTGGGGATACAGCGCATCGTCGAGAAGCTCGGGCACCAGATCCTGACCGCCACCGATGGCGCCGCAGGGGTCGAAACCGCCAAGGCCGAGCTGCCCGACCTGGTCCTGATGGACGTGGTGATGCCCAACCTCAATGGCTTCCAGGCCACCCGCACCCTCGCCCGCGACGAGGCGACCCGGCATATTCCGGTGATCCTGGTGACCACCAAGGACCAGGACACCGACCGCATGTGGGGCATGCGCCAGGGCGCCAAGGCCTACATCACCAAGCCGTTCTCGGAAGACGAACTGTCCGAGGTGCTGGAGCGGGTGTTCGCCGGGCAGGGCTGAGCCCGCCCTGGCGGTGCCAACCCTGCTTGGCCCACCGCTCTGGTAGGTGCCAACCTTGGTTGGCACGCTTCTGTAGAGTCGAGCCATGCTCGACTCATCAAGAGCAGTCGAGCATGGCTCGACTCTACATGTTAAAGCCGCCGGGCATGGCCCGGCGCTACCTTCAGATCGTTTCGCCGAAGGCTTTGGCCAGATTGCGGTAGGCCTTCTTCTGCGCCTCATCGGTCGCGGCCGGGGCCACGATCTCGATTTCAACAATCTGGTCGCCATCCGGGTTGCCCGGCAGCCCACGGCCACGCAGGCGCAGCTTGCGACCGGCATCGGAATCGGCCGGAATCTTCAATTCCACCGCTCCACCCAGGGTCGGCACGCTGATGCTCGTACCCAGCGCGGCCTGCCACGGCGTGACCGGCAGCGTATAGAGGATGTTGCGGCCATCGACCTCGAACTGCGGGTGGGCGGCATATTCCACTTCCAGCAGCAGGTTGCCGCCATGGTTGCCCTGCCCGGCCAGCCGGATCACTTGGCCTGGGCGGATGCCCTTGGGCACGCGCACGTCCAGCTGCTTGCCGTTGACGGTGATGCGCAGGCTGTCGCCGCTGTAGGCCGCTTCCAGCGGAACCGACAGCTTGGCGCGGGTGTCGCGGTTGGGCGCGTGGCCCTGGCTGCTGAAGCCCGGCCCCGGACCAGCGCCACCACCGCCACGCTGGCGCGCGAACAGGCTCTCGAAGAAGTCGCTGAAGCCGCCATTGGGGCCGCCACCGCCGAATACTTCCTCGAAATTGAAACCGCCAGCACCACCATAGTTCGGCGGCACGTTGAACTCCTCGCCCGGGCGATAGCCCTGCGCGCGCAGCTGGTCGTAGGCCGCGCGCTTTTCCGGATCGCGCAGCGCCTCGTAGGCCTCGTTGACCGCCTTGAACTTGTCTTCGGCCCCGGCCTCCTTGCTGACGTCCGGGTGGTACTTGCGTGCCAGCCGGCGGTAGGCGGTCTTGATCTCCGCCTCGCCCGCGCTCGGTTCCACCCCCAGGGTGGCGTAGTAATCCTTGAATTCCATCCAGCTACCTCGATCTGCTTCGGCCGCGCCGGTGGCGCCGCCCCGGGTTCATTCTACGCGCCGGCATGCTACGCCGCCCCTCGTGCGGCCACGGTGAGGCCGACTGATCCTGCGCAATGCGGCTGCCATCCCCATGCACCACGCTGTGGCTGGAAGCCCCCGCCGCAAAGCCTGAAGATGGGGCCTGCACACGGGTTTTCCAATGTCTTGACGCCCCTGTCCCATCCGGCCCACTAGCCTGCCCCAGCAAGGAGTTCCCCATGACCATCCATGTCGGCGACCGCATTCCGGAAGTGACCCTCAAGCACATCCGCGAGGGCATCGAAACGCTCGATACGCATTCGCTGTTCGACGCACGCAAGGTGGTGCTGTTCGCCGTGCCCGGCGCGTTCACCCCGACCTGCTCGGCGCGCCACCTGCCCGGCTACGTCGAGAAATTCCAGGCGTTCCGCCAGCGCGGCATCGATGTCTACTGCATGGCGGTCAACGACCCGTTCGTGATGAAGGCCTGGGCCGCCGACCAGAGCGTGCCCGACGGCCTGCTGATGCTGTCCGACGGCAATGCCGAACTGACCCGTGCGCTCGGCCTGGAGCTCGACGCCAGCGCCTCGGGCATGGGCATCCGCTCACGCCGTTTCGCTCTGTACGTGGTGGATGGCGTGGTGCGTGCGGCCTGGATCGAGCAGCCCGGCCAGTTCGAAGTGTCTTCGGCCGAATACGTGCTGGAGCACCTGCCAACCTGATCTTCCACCCCAAGAGGAAACGGCCAGCCATGTCCACCAAGCCAGCCAAAGCCGCAAAGCCTGCCGCAAAGCTGCCCGGCATCAGTGACCGCAAGACCCTGCGCGAACGCGCCCGTCGCAATATCGAAGACGGTGCGATCACCGACAGCTACAGCGCCGACCGAAAGGTCGTGATCAAGCTGCTCAACGATGCGTTGGCCACCGAGTACGTGTGCGTGCTGCGCTACTACCGGCACTACTTCATGGCCAAGGGCATGCTGGCCGACGCGGTGAAAGCCGAATTCCTCGAACATGCACAGCAGGAACAGGCGCACGCCGGCAAGCTGGCCGAGCGCATCGTCCAGCTCGGCGGCGAGCCGGACTTCAACCCCGACACGCTGACCGCGCGCTCGCATGCCGAGTACAAGGAAGGCAGCGACCTGCGCGACATGGTGCGCGAGAACCTGGTGGCCGAACGCATCGCCATCGACAGCTACCGCGAGATGATCAACTTCATCGGCGACCGCGATACCACCACCAAGCGCATCCTTGAAGAGATACTGGCGCAGGAAGAGGAGCACGCCGACGAGTTCGCCGACCTGCTGGATGGGTGGATCGGGGAATAGCGGCCCAACGCTCTCTGTAGAGTCGAGCCATGCTCGACTGGGGAAAAGCAGTCGAGCATGGCTCGACTCTACAAGCCGGTGGCCCGATCAGGCCTC
>NZ_JAWJTG010000043.1:0-41948 GCF_032911605.1 Stenotrophomonas mexicanensis | reverse complement strand
CTCATGGCCTGAATCGGCCTTCTTGTAAGTGTCCGTGAAAACGGGGTAGAACCCGATCCGCGAAGCTGATCGCGCGTTACGTCAGCCCCGAAGCAATCATCATGACCGACGAAAGTCCCGCCTACGCGACCGTTTCAGCGACACACATCCACTGCGCCGTCAGGCATAGCCAAGAGTACGTTTCGGTCGAGGGTGTCAACGAGAACCAGGCCGAGTCGTTCTTCAGCCGGCTCAGACGTTGGGAGTATGGGGTTTCGCACGGTGTGCGGCCGGCTTACCTGGCTGACTATGCGAACGAAATGGCGTGGCGCGAGGACGTCCGTAGGTTCTCGATCAGAACGCAGGTCGAAATGCTTCTGGTAAAGGCCCTCACCGTGGGGCATTCGCGGTGGTGGCGCGGCTACTACCAAGGGAAACGGCGCGGGACTGAGATCCTAATGAATCAGGGCATCCCGCCGTCATCGGCGTCGGGCGCGAGTGCCCAGTAACCCTCTACGTTAGTGCTCGGGCTGTTCCGCCGGATGACCCGTCCGGCGGAACAGTGAGCCTGCAGGCATTTGCGTACCCGCAGCCTGAGTTCCGCATACTGCACATTTCCGTCCACCGCCTTGCCCTGCGAGCCGACGAACAGCAGGACCTCAGTCGTAGACCGCCATTCACCCGCCGCCTCTCTCAGGCAGGCTAGGACGTTTCGGCTGATATGGCCGCGCTGTAGCAGCGGACCCTCACTCGACATTCGTACCGGTCGGATAACCTCCGGAGGCACGCAGATGTCGTGAAGGCCAAGAATGCGGTCCAGTGCTTCAAGATCCCTGCGCGTCGCCTCGACGCTGCTGTCCAGATCGGCCGCACGCTGACGAGCAGCGTCGGCCCTTCTCTGGATCTGGGCAATGTGGCCAGCGAGGCGGGCGCGCTTATCGACAAGCCATTTCAGTGACGATGGGGTCCGGGTTTCCATGACCCCACGCTAGCACCGACAACTACCTGATTTCCTTGGGCAAGTGCGCCATCATGGCGGCATCACTTGCCCTTGACGTGCTTCATCAAGCGCCGCTTGGCCTTGACCTGCCGCTCGGTGAGGACGTTCTTCTTGCCCTCGTACGGGTTGGTACCCTCGCGGAAGATGAAGCTCACGGGCGTGCCGATCAGCTTGAAGCGCTTGCGGAAGAAGTTCTCCAGGTAGCGCTTGTACGATTCCTGCAGTTCCTTCAGGCGCGTGCCGTGCACGATGAAGGTCGGCGGGTTGGCACCGGCCGGGTGCACGTAACGCAGCTTGGAGACATGGCCGCGGATGGTCGGCGGCGGGTTGGTCTCATACGCCACTTCCAGCGCCTTGTTCACTTCGCTGGTGGTGAAGGTCTTGTTCGCCGATTCGTGCGCGCGGTGCACCGCGCGGAACAGCTCACGCAGGCCCGAGCCATGCTTGGCCGAGATGCGCACCGACTCGGCCCACGGCACGAAGCCCAGCTTCAGCGACAGCATGGTTTCCGCCTGCTCGCGCTGGTACTCGGTCAGGCCATCCCACTTGTTGATGGCGATCACCAGCGCGCGGCCGGCGTCGAGCACGGCACCGAGCACGGTGGCGTCCTGGTCAGTCACGCCTTCGGTGGCGTCGAGCATCAGCACGGCCACCTGGCACTGCTCGATCGACTGCATGGTCTTGACCACCGAGAACTTCTCGACGACCTCGTCCACACGCGAACGACGGCGCAGGCCGGCGGTGTCGATCAGGCGGTACTCGCGGCCATCACGCTCCAGGTCCACTGCGATCGAGTCGCGGGTGGTGCCCGGCACGTCGGAGGCGATCATGCGCTCCTCGCCGAGGATGCGGTTGACCAGGGTGGACTTGCCCACGTTCGGGCGGCCGACGAAGGCGATGCGGATGCGGTTCGGATCGTTGTCCAGCTCTTCGCCGCTGCCCTCTTCCGGCAGTCGCTGGATCACTTCGTCCAGCAGGTCGTCCAGGCCCTGGCGGTGCGCGGCCGACACGGTCAGCATCTCGCCGAAGCCGTAGCGGGCGAACTCCGAACGCACGGTGTCCTCGTCGGTGCCGTCGATCTTGTTGATCAGCAGCAGCGTCGGGCGCGACAGCTTGCGCAGCCAGGCCAGGATCTCGTCGTCCATCGCCGAGGTACCCTCACGGGCATCGACCACGAACAGGATCAGGTCGGCTTCCGCCGCAGCGGCACGGGCCTGGCGGGTGGTAGCCCCTGCCAGACCCTCTTCCTCTTCCGCGATACCGCCGGTGTCGACGACGAGGAAATGATTGTCCTCGTCCAGACGGCAGACACCGTAGTTGCGGTCGCGGGTGACGCCGGGCTGGTCATGGACCAGGGCGTCACGGGTGCGCGTAAGCGCATTGAAAATAGTCGACTTGCCGACATTCGGCCGTCCAACCAGGGCGACCAAAGGCAGCATCGCGATTACTCCAATTTTTAATTTGCCAACCGGAAGGCGGTCAGCTTGCCATCAACGTTCTGCACCAGCAGCACCCCGTCTACGACGATTGGCTGGGCCAGCAGGGCGTCACCGCCGCTCTTTGCCCGTGCCGCCATCGCACCATCGGAGGTCTGCAGCCAGTGCACGTATCCCTTGTAGTCGCCGACCACCACGTAGTCGCCGTGCAGTGCCGGGCCGGTCAGCGAGCGACGGGCCAGTGCGGTCTGCGACCACATCGCCGCGCCGCTGGCCTTGTCCAGGCCGAACACGCCGCCCTTGTTGTCGGTGACGAACACATTGCCAGACGAGACCGCCACGCCACCGGCACCACCATGGTCGCGCGCCCACAGCGGGCGACCGGTCGGGCCTTCGATGGCCATCGTCTGGTTCTTGAAGCTGCTCACGAACAGGGTATTGCCATCCAGCACCGGCGCACCGTCGACATCGGCCATGCGCTCCAGCTCGGTACGGCCTTCACCGTTGCCCACATTCTGTTCCCACAGGGTGCGGCCATCCTGCTGGGCCAGGGCGGCAACCGCGCCCTCGTCCTTGCCGATGAACAGCACGCCCGGGCCGGTCACCACCGGCGCGTTGCCACGCACGGTCAGCGCCGGCAGCTCGCTCGGGTTGAACCACTTCTGGGTGCCGTTGCCGGCATCGAACGCGGTGATGCGGCCGTCATTGCTGCGCACGTAGACCGCGCCCTGGGCGATGGCCGGCGCGGCGATGACTTCACCCGGAACACGGGCGCGCCACTTCTCGCTGCCGTCGTTGATGTCCAGGGCGATGACCTGGCCATCGAGCGTGCCGATCACGACCAGGTTCTCACCGACCCCCGGGCCGCCGGACAGGCGCAGCTTGGCCTTCTTCTTTTCCTTCTTCGGCTCCCAGGTCCAGACCTTCTTGCCGGTCTGCAGGTCGATGGCGTGCACGCCACCGGTGAGTGCCGCAGCGAACACGTGGCCGTTGGCCACGGCCGGGCCCTGGCGCACGCCGATGCGGCGCTCGCCCTTGCCGAGGTTGACCGACCAGGCCTTGTTGACCTTCACGGTCGGCTCGAACTTGACCAGCTCAGCCGGTTCCTGTGCCTTCTTCGCGGCCGCGTCCTTGCCGGCGAACCAGCCCTTCACGGTGCTGCAGCCGGTCAGGGCCATGCCCATCAGGAGCACGGTGGCGACGCGGGTGATCATGACCTTCTGACTCATCAAACCGACTCCGCAGGGGCGGCAACGGTGCCGCCGGCGTCCATAACCTTGGTTTCCAGCAGGCGCCGCTGCGGCGCTGCCACGTCCAGCGACTTCAGCGCTTTCTCGTACTGGCCTCGGGCGTCATCACGCTTGCCCTGCGCCATCAGCGCGTCGCCATGGATTTCCAGGCTGCTGCTGTCGGTGGCGCTGCCCAGCAGCTTGATCGCCTCGTCACTCTTGCCGGTGGCCACCAGCAGGCGGGCCACACGCTGGTCGACCACGCGCTGCAGGTCACCTTCGACCTTCACGCCGCGCAGGGTGGCCAGGGCTTCTTCGTTCTTGCCGGCGTCGACCTGGGCCTTGGCCAGCTGCAGCGCCGCGAGGTCGCCGTAGATGCTGGACGGGCCGGCTTCGAGCGCCTTGACCGCCTTGGAGGCGTCGTCGAGCTTGTTCTGCTGCAGGCCAACGAGCGCCTTCTGGTACTCGACATTGGCCGAGGCCAGCTTGCCGCCCTGATCCTTCTGGTACCACTGCCAGCCGGCAATGGCACCGATGGCGATGACTACGCCACCGAGGATGCTGGCGCCATTCTTCCGCAGCCAGCTGCGGACGCGTTCACTTTGTTCGTGCTCGTCGAGCAGATCGTCGATCGCCATGCGTACTCTCGCCCCGCCCATCGGGAGGGACCATTGGGATTAATCGAAGGTGGTGAAACCGCGCCTCAGTGCGAAACCGGGACTACGGAGCCTTCAGAGGATACCTGAAAGCGTGCCACGTTGGCTCGCTGGTAGGGGGTCAGATCGACGATAGCGCCGTTCTGCTGAACCTGGACCGCCGAGGCGTTGCCCAGGGTCACCCGGGTCACCTGGCCCGGCGTGAAGCTGCGGCTCTCGCCGGACTTGATCAGCGCCTTCTCGACGGTAGCGCCGTCCGGGCCGCCGATATCGACCCAGCTGTCGCCGCTGAACTGCATGTCCAGCGTGTTGGCGGCAGCCGCTGGTGCCGGGGCTGAACGCGGCACCGGGGCCAGCGAGGCTACGTACGGGGTGGCGGCCGGCTTGCTGGCCGGGGCGCTCGCCACGTCAGCCACGGCGGCCGGCTCGACGCCGGCGGCAGACGGGGTCACCGGCACAGCGGCCGGGATCGCGTCCAGCGAAGCGGTGTTCGGCGACGGCGTCGCACTGCCATCAAAATGACCACGGGTGGCGAACCACACCGGCACCGCCAGCACCGCGGTGATACCGACATACAGGACGCGACGGCCGAGATTCTCGGCAATGCGGCGCGCACGCGGGGTATGGGTATGGCTGACCAGGGTGGGCGGAACCACCGGGCCGACCTGGGCCTGCTCCAGCAGCTGGCTCACATCCACGTCCAGCAGGCGCGCGTAGCTGCGCAGCTGGCCGCGCACGAACACCGGCGCCCCCAGCTTCTGCCATTGTTCCTCTTCCAGCGACTTGACCACCTGGACCGGCATGCGCAGGCGCGAGCCGACATCTTCGAGGGTCAGTCCGGCCGCCTCGCGGGCCTGGCGCAGGCGGCTGCCGCAGCCGGCCGCAGTCTCGAGAGCGCTCACAGTCTGGTCATCAATCACAATGCATCAACCCTGGAGTTAGGAGCCCGCTTCCTGCGGAAATTCCTGTCGAATGCGCTGAAGATAGCGGTCAGATGCCGCCCGATCACCCAGCCGCGCTTCGATTTGAGACGCAAGTTGTAACACGGAACGCGTTGCGGGTGCAGCCGCAATCCTACGTTCGGCGAAGGCCCGGGCCTCCATGAAGCGGCCCTGGCGGAAGCTGAGCTGGGCCATCGCCTCCAGCGCGACCGGGTTTCCCGGCAGCGTTGCCAGCGCCGCACGCAGGTCGCGCTCGGCACGTTCGAACTGGCCGGCGTCCAGCGCACAGCCCCCGGCATTGGCCTGGGACTCGGCCGGCGTGGCGTAGCCCGGCGCCTGCAGCGCACGATCGAACCAGACCAGCGACTCGGCCGGCCGGCCCTGCTGGCACAGCCACGCGCCGTAATTGTTGAGGATGTCCCCGCGCTGCGGCGCCTGCTCGGCAGCCCTGCGGAAGCTCTCGCCAGCCTGCTGGGTCCGGCCACGGCGCTCGTCGATGCCGGCCAGCAGCACCAGCGCATCGGGCGACTCGGGGGCCAGCTTCAGCGCCTCGCGCGCCTTGCGCTCGGCCGCATCGAGGTTGCCCACCTGCATGTCGCGGGCGGCCAGGGCCAGCAGGTCCTGCAGGCGCACCTGGCGCCGCACGTTGTCCGGATCACGGACCGAGTAGACCGGCGCCTCACTGGGGCCCAGCTTGGCCTTGGGATGGGATTTGCAGCCGCCGACCGCAACGGCCAGCACGCCTGCGAACAGAACCAGCCAGAGGCGGTCAGGCCGCGGCATCGCTCCCCTTCCCCGCCTGCAGCGTCTTGTTGAACTCCGCCTGGCGGCGGGTGCGGTCCATCACCTGACCCTTGAGCTGGCCGCAGGCGGCGTCGATGTCGTCGCCTCGGGTGCGGCGGACCATGGTCAGCACGTTGCTGTCGAGCAGGATCTTCTGGAAGGCACGGATATGCGCTTCTTCCGAGCGCTCGTAGCGGGTACCCGGGAACGGATTGAACGGGATCAGGTTGACCTTGCCCGAATCCTTGGCCTGCACCGCGTTGTCGAACTGGCGCATCAGGCGGGCCAGCTCGCGGGCATGCTCGGGCTTGTCGTTGATGCCCTTCATCAGGGTGTATTCGAAGGTGACCGATTCGCGGCGCTTGTTGGCGCGCAGGTAGCGTGCGCACGAGGCCATCAGCTCGGCGATCGGATACTTCTTGTTGAGCGGCACCAGGGTCTCGCGCAGCGCGTCGTTCGGCGCATGCAGCGACACCGCCAGCGACACGTCGCTTTCGGCAGACAGGCGGTCGATCTGCGGCACCAGGCCAGAGGTCGACAGGGTCACGCGCTTGTTGGCCAGGCCGTAGCCCAGGTCGTCGCGCATCACGCTCATGGCGCGCACGACGTTGTCGAAATTCATCAGCGGCTCGCCCATGCCCATCATCACCACGTTGGTGAGGCGGCGCATCTGGTGCGGCACGTTGCCCAGGTGGCGTGCGGCAACCCACACCTGGCCGATGATCTCGGCGGTGGTCAGGTTGCGGTTGAAGCCCTGGGTGGCGGTGGAGCAGAACGTGCAGTTCAGGCCGCAACCGACCTGCGAGGACACGCACAGCGTGCCGCGGGTCTTGTCCGGGATGTACACGGTCTCGATGGCGTTCTTGCCATCCACGCCCATCGCCAGCAGCCACTTGTGGGTGCCGTCGGCGGAGGGCTTGTCGAACACGATGTTGGGAACCAGCACCTCGGCATGGGCCTGCAGCTTGGCGCGCAGGACCTTGCCGAGGTCGGTCATTTCATCGAAGTCGGTGACGTAGCGATGGTGGATCCACTTCATCACCTGATGGGCACGGAACTTCTTCTCGCCGAGAACCTCGACGAAAAACTTCTCCAGGCCCGCGCGATCGAGGTCGAGCAGGTTCTGCTTGCCAGCCGTGGGTGCCGACTTCGGCAGCGACTGGATGGCGGGGGACTGTACGACCTCGTTCACGGCATTACTCTCAGCGCGAAACGACTTCGGTGGCGGCGAAGAAGTAGGCGATTTCAATCGCGGCATTCTCGACCGAGTCCGAGCCGTGGGCGGCGTTGGCATCGATGGATTCGGCGAAGTCGGCGCGGATGGTGCCCGCAGCGGCTTCCTTCGGGTTGGTGGCGCCCAGCAGGTCGCGGTGGGCCAGGACGGCGTTCTCGCCTTCCAGGGCCTGGATCATCACCGGGCCGGAGATCATGAACTCGACCAGCGCGTTGAAGAACGGACGCTCGCGGTGCACGGCGTAGAAGCCTTCGGCTTCACGGCGCGACAGCTGCTTGTACTTGGCGGCCACGACCTTCAGGCCGGCCTTCTCGAAGCGGGCGTAGATTTCGCCGATGACGTTCTTGGCAACGGCGTCCGGCTTGATGATCGAAAGGGTGCGCTCCAGCGCCATGGGATGTCTCCAATGGAATCGGGCCGCTGATGGCCCGAAGGGTAACATGAAAAAAACCCGCGTCGGGACGCGGGCTTAGCCTGATAAACGTAGGCGAATTGTAAAAGATCCCGTTCAGTAGTGCCAGCCCATGGCTGGCAGGCACGATGCGGGATCTCGAGCGCCGGAGCCTGCCCATTCAGGATCAATGGTTGCCAGCCATGGGCTGGCACTACTGAATCCCTTGTAACCGGCCGACATGATTTTGCTGCACTGCAAAATGCCATACGCTACCGTCTGGTCCTAGTATCAAACAATCGTTTGATTAAGGTCCGCCCGCCGATGGCCAAACCCGCCCACTTCTCGACCAAGGACCGGATCCTCGGCGCGGCCGAGGAGCTGTTCGCACAGCACGGCTTCGCCGGCACGTCGCTACGCCAGGTGACCAGCCAGGCCGACGTCAACATCGCCGCGGTCAACTACCACTTCGGCTCCAAGGAAAACCTGGTCAACGAGGTGTTCCGCCGCCGCATGGACGAGATGACCGGCGCACGCCTGGCGCAGCTCGAGCGCGCCCGCAGCGAACACCCCGGGCAGCTGCGCCCGGTGCTGGCCGCCTTCGTCGAGCCGGCACTGGCGCTGGCCCAGGACCGCCAGAACGGCGGCGCCTTCGTGCGCGTGATCGCCCGCGCCTACGCAGAGAAGAACGACAACCTGCGCAAGTTCCTGTCCGACCACTACGGTCACGTGCTGCGTGCGTTCGGCAAGGCGATTGCCGAATGCGCACCCGACCTGAGCAAGGAAGAGCTGTACTGGCGCCTGGATTTCCTGGCCGGCTCGCTCACCTATGCCATGGCCGACTTCGGGCTGATCAAGCGTCCCGCCGGTGTCACCGAAGCGGCGCATCGTGCCCATGCCGCCCACGAACTGATCCATTTCGCCGAAGCCGGGTTCCGCGCCGCCGCACGCGCCAGCGCCCTGCCCGCTTCCCTTGATTCCACCCAGTAACTGCTGACCAACAAAGGCCCTACACCATGTCCAATTCCCTGCTAGTCCGCCGCGCCGCCGTGCTGGGTGCCGGCGTCATGGGTGCCCAGATCGCCGCCCACCTCACCAACGCTGGCGTCGACACCGTGCTGTTCGACCTGCCCGCCAAGGAAGGTCCGGCTGACGGCATCGTGCTGAAGGCGATCGCCAACCTGGGCAAGCTGAGCCCGGCGCCGCTGGCCAGCAAGTCGCTGGCCGAAGCCATCACCCCGGCCAACTACGAGTCCGGCCTGGAGCAGCTGAAGGACTGCGACCTGATCATCGAGGCCATCGCCGAGCGCATGGACTGGAAGCAGGACCTGTACAAGAAGATCGCGCCGTTCGTGGCCGACCACGCGGTGCTGGCCTCCAACACCTCGGGCCTGGGCATCAACAAGCTGGCCGACGTGCTGCCCGAGCAGCTGCGCCACCGCTTCTGCGGCGTGCACTTCTTCAACCCGCCGCGCTACATGCACCTGGCCGAGCTGATCCCGGCCACCACCACCGATGCCGCCGTGCTGGAAGGCCTGGAAGAATTCCTGGTCACCACTCTGGGCAAGGGCGTGGTGTACGCCAAGGACACCCCGAACTTCATCGGCAACCGCATCGGCGTGTTCTCGATCCTGTCCACCATCCATCACACCCAGCAGTTCGGCCTGGGCTTCGATGAAGTGGACGGCCTGACCGGCCCGCTGGTCGGCCGCCCGAAGTCGGCCACCTACCGCACCTCCGACGTGGTCGGCCTGGACACCATGGCCCACGTCATCAAGACCATGGGCGATACCCTGCCCAATGATCCGTGGCATGAGTTCTTCAAGTCGCCGAAGTGGCTGGACGCGCTGATTTCCAAGGGCGCGCTGGGCCAGAAGACCGGCGCCGGCATCTTCCGCAAGGTCGGCAAGGACATTGTGGTGCTGGACCTGGAGAAGCAGGACTACCGTCCGGCCGACCGCGCCGCCGCACCGGAAGTGGTCGAGATCCTGAAGATCAAGAACCCGGCCGAGAAATTCGCCAAGCTGCGCGAAAGCCAGCACCCGCAGGCGCAGTTCCTGTGGGCGACCTTCCGCGACCTGTTCCACTACAGCGCCTACCATCTGGCCGACATCGCCGAAACCGCGCGCGACGTCGACCTGGCCATCCGCTGGGGCTACGGCTGGTCGCTGGGCCCGTTCGAAACCTGGCAGGCCGCCGGCTGGAAGCAGGTGGCACAGTGGATCGCCGATGACATCGTCGCCGGCAAGAGCATGAGCAATGCCCCGCTGCCGGATTGGGTCTTCGATGGCCGCGATGGCGTGCACGCCGCCGAGGGCAGCTACAGCCCGTCGCGCAACGCCAAGCTGCCGCGCTCGTCGCTGCCGGTGTATCAGCGCCAGCGCTTCCCGGATCCGCTGCTGGGCGAGAAGTTCGCGCCGGGCGAGACCGTGTTCGAGAACGACGGCCTGCGCATGTGGCACGACGGTGATGGCATCGCCGTGGTCAGCTTCAAGACCAAGATGAACACCGTGTCCGACCAGGTGCTCGACGGCCTGCAGGAATGTGTCAGCCGCGCCGAGAAGGACTTCCAGGGCCTGGTGATCTGGCAGCAGAAGGAACCCTTCTCCGCCGGCGCCGATCTGGCCGGCGCGCTGGGCCTGCTGCAGGCCGGCAAGGTCGACCAGTTCGAAGAGATGGTCGCCAACTTCCAGCGCACCAGCCAGCGCATCAAGTACTCGCTGGTGCCGGTGGTGGCTGCCGTGCGTGGCCTGGCGCTGGGTGGTGGTTGCGAGTTCCAGATGCACAGCGCCAAGACCGTGGCCTTCCTGGAAAGCTACATCGGCCTGGTCGAGGCCGGCGTCGGCCTGCTGCCGGCCGGTGGCGGCCTGAAGGAACTGGCCGTGCGTGCCTCGCAGGCGGCGGGCCCGGGCGGTGACGTGTTCGCCGAACTGAAGAAGACCTTCGAAACCGTGGCGATGGCCAAGGTGTCCAACTCGGCGGTCAACGCCAAGGAACTGGGCCTGCTGCGCAGCACCGACAAGGTGGTGTTCAACAGCTACGAGGCCCTGCACATCGCCAAGGCCGAAGCGCGCGCCCTGGCCGAAGCGGGCTACCGTCCGCCGCTGCCGGCACGCCGCATCCAGGTGGCCGGCGACGTGGGTATCGCCACCTTCAAGATGATGCTGGTCAACATGCTGGAAGGCCGTTTCATCAGCCCGTACGACTACGAGATCGCCGAGCGCATCGCCACCGTGCTGTGCGGTGGCAAGGTCGACCGCGGCACCCTGGTGGACGAAGAGTGGCTGCTGACCCTGGAGCGCAAGCACTTCGTCGAACTGGCCCAGCAGGAAAAGACCCAGGCCCGCATCGCGCACATGCTCAAGACCGGCAAGCCGCTGCGTAATTGATCGCCCCTCCCTGCTTTCGGTGGGTGCCGACCGTTGGTCGGCACTCCCTGATGTGGCAGTCGAGCATGGCTCGACTCTACAAAACCTATTCGAGAGATCACTGCAATGACCAAGCAAATCCAGGACGCCTACATCGTCGCCGCCACCCGTACCCCGGTTGGCAAGGCGCCCAAGGGCATGTTCCGCAACACCCGCCCCGACGACATGCTTGCGCACGTGCTGCGCAGCGTCGTCGCCCAGGCCCCGGGCGTGGACGTCAACCGCATCGATGATGCGATCATCGGCTGCGCCATGCCGGAAGCCGAGCAGGGCATGAACGTGGCGCGCATCGGCGTGCTGCTGGCTGGCCTGCCCAACACCATCGCCGCGCAGACCGTGAACCGCTTCTGCTCCTCCGGCCTGCAGGCCGTGGCGCAGGCCGCCGACGCGATCCGCCTGGGCAATGCCGACCTGATGCTGGCCGGTGGCACCGAATCGATGTCGATGGTGCCGATGATGGGCAACAAGATCGCCATGGCGCCGAGCGTGTTCGACAACGACCACGTCGCCATCGCCTACGGCATGGGCATCACCGCCGAGAAGGTCGCCGAAGAGTGGAAGGTCTCGCGCGAAGACCAGGACGCCTTCGCCCTGGCCTCGCACCAGAAGGCCATGGCCGCGATCCAGAACGGCGAGTTCAAGGACGAGATCAGCCCGTACGACATCGTCTCGCACCTGCCGGACCTGGCCGACGGCCAGCGCATCATCACCCGCAACAAGATCGCCGAAACCGACGAAGGCCCGCGCCCGGATTCCTCGGCCGAAGGCCTGGCCAAGCTGCGCCCGGTGTTCCGCAACGGCCAGTTCGGCGGCACCGTCACCGCCGGCAACTCGTCGCAGATGAGCGATGGCGCCGGCGCCGTGCTGCTGGCCTCCGAGCAGGCGATCAAGGACTACGGCCTGACCCCGCTGGCTCGTTTCGTCAGCTTCTCGGTAGCCGGCGTGCGCCCGGAAGTGATGGGCATCGGCCCGATCGCCGCGATCCCGAAGGCACTGAAGCAGGCCGGCCTGACCCAGGACCAGCTGGACTGGATTGAACTGAACGAAGCCTTCGCCGCGCAGTCGCTGGCGGTGATCCGCGATTGCGGCCTGGACCCGAACAAGGTCAACCCGCTGGGTGGCGCGATTGCCCTGGGCCACCCGCTCGGTGCGACCGGCGCGATCCGTACCGCGACCCTGCTGCACGGCCTGCGTCGTCGCCAGCAGAAGTACGGCATGGTGACGATGTGCATCGGTACCGGCATGGGCGCAGCGGGTATTTTCGAGGCGCTGTAAGGTTCAAAGCGTTGCCTCGTTGGGCTTCATGGCGTGGGCCGGGTCGGCAGGGCTGCCCGGGACACGCCGTGGACCCATCCATGGGGGCTCGATGGCGCCTTGCTCGTGTGCGCTGTCCTGCGCACACGGCAAGACCGGGGTTGGGCGTCCTGCCCAACCCGCCCAAGGCATGCCTTGGGCCCATGGCGCCAACGGTCCCGGGCAGCCCTGCCGACCCGGCC
Source organism: Stenotrophomonas mexicanensis (assembly GCF_032911605.1). Lineage (NCBI taxonomy): Bacteria > Pseudomonadati > Pseudomonadota > Gammaproteobacteria > Lysobacterales > Lysobacteraceae > Stenotrophomonas > Stenotrophomonas mexicanensis. Next base: position 29,375 of record NZ_JAWJTG010000043.1, on the reverse strand, counting down.
CTTCCAGCCTCCCCGCGACGGAGGAGTGAGCAAAGGCAAGGGCAGTAGAGCCACGCCATGCGTGGATGCTCGCGGAAACGAAGAAGGCAGCCATTGGCTGCCTTTTTCGTTTCCTTTTTTTCCTTTGATTCCGCCCTTCCCGTCCGCGCCCGCAGGAGACCTGACAGGTGGGATGGGTGGGCCTTTGCAGGACCGTTGGCGCCATGGGCCCAAGGCATGCCTTGGGCGGGTTGGGCAGGACGCCCAACCCCGGTCTTGCCGTGTGCGCAGGACAGCGCACACGAGCAAGGCGCCATCGAGCCCCCAAGGACGGGTTTACGGCGTGTCCTGCAAAGGCCCACCCGTCCCGCCCATCACGTATCAATCAAGGCGCAACACGGAGCGCTTGATAAACCTTATTCCGCCAACATCGCCGTCAGTTTCTCCCGCGCCGGCCCTGCCAGCTTCGGGTTGTCCAGCGCGAAGCGGATCGTCGCCTCCACCAGCCCCAGGTGCGTGCCGCAGTCGAAGCGGGTGCCCTCGAAGCGGTAGGCATCGACCTCTTCGGTCTTCAGCAGCTGCGCGATCGCATCGGTCAGCTGGATCTCGCCACCGGCACCACTGCCGGTCTGTTCCAGCAACTCGAAAATCTTCGGGCTCAGCACGTAGCGACCGACCACGGCCAGGTCGCTCGGTGCGTCCTCCGGCTTCGGCTTCTCCACGATCTGCGAAATGCGACCCTTGCGGCCGTCGAACGCGTCAGTGGCAACGATGCCGTAGCTGGCAGTCTTGTCGTGCGGCACGTCTTCAACGGCGATCACGCTGGCACCACTGGCCTCGTTGAGGTCGGCCATCTGCTTCAGTGCGCCGTCGCCGCGGTTCCAGATCAGGTCGTCCGGCAACAGCACCGCGAACGGCTCGTCACCGATCACGGCCTTGGCGCACAGCACCGCATGGCCCAGGCCCAGTGCTTCGGCCTGGGTCACGAAGATCGCGCGCACGCCATTGGGCAGCACATGGCGGATCATCTCCAGCTGCTCCTGCTTGCCGGCGCGCTCGAGCTTCTGCTCCAGTTCGTAGGCCTTGTCGAAGTAGTCGGCCACGGCATGCTTGTAGCGGTTGGTGATGAACACCAGCGTGTCGCAACCGGCTTCAATCGCTTCATCGACCGCGTACTGGATCAGCGGACGATCAATGATCGGCAACATTTCCTTCGGAACCGTCTTGGTTGCCGGCAAAAAGCGCGTCCCGAGCCCTGCCACTGGAAAAACTGCCTTGCGAATTCGCTTGCTCATTGGTGCCTGTTGGCCTCACGTGCCGGAAAGGGCACGACTTTAGCGGATGAAATGTAAGCATCCTGTTCGATGGGAGAGAACTCCGGCATCGTCGCGAACAGGATCTCCTGGATGCTGGTCGTGTCGTAACCAGCCACGGCATCGCGCAGGCGCGGGACATTGCCCAGCACCAGGTCACGCGAGAACGTACGTACACCGGCCTCGAGAATCTTCGGGTGCGCGGTGGAACGGTAGTCCTCGTCCGAATAGAACAGCGTCTCGTGCAGCTTCTCGCCCGGACGCAGCCCGGTGTAGATGATCGGAATGTCCTTGTACGGCTGCTTGCCGGCCAGGCGGATCATCTGCTCGGCCAGCACGCGGATCGGCACCGGCTCGCCCATGTCGAGCGTATAGATCGCACCATGCGATGCCGAAGCGGCCGCCTGCAGGATCAGCTGGCAGGCCTCCGGGATGGTCATGAAGTAGCGACTGACTTCCGGGTCGGTGACGGTCACCGGACCGCCACGCAGGATCTGTTCGCGGAACAGCGGCACCACGCTGCCGGCCGAGGCCAGCACGTTGCCGAAGCGCACCGTAACGAAACGGGTATGCGTGGACTTCTGGTCCAGGCTCTGGCAGATCATCTCCGCATAGCGCTTGCTGGCGCCCAGTGCATTGACCGGGTCGACCGCCTTGTCGGTGGAGATGAACACGAAATGCTCAACGCGCGCTTCCAGACAGGCGCGGGCCACGTTCTCGGTGGCCAGGATGTTGTTGCGCACCGCTTCGCGCAGCTGCCGCTCCAGCACCGGCACGTGCTTGTAGGCAGCCGCATGGAAGGCGGTGTCGACCGGATGCAGCGACAGGGCGTGGCGGATCACCGCCGGGTCACCGCAGTCGCCCAGCACCGCTTCGATCTCGACATCGGGGAAGCTGCGCCGCAGCTCGCCTTCGATGGTCAGCAGCAGCAGTTCGCTGATCTCGAGCAGGATGATGCGGCCGGCGCCATGCCGTGCGCACTGGCGGCAGAGCTCGGAGCCGATCGAGCCACCGGCGCCGGTGACCATCACCGTACGCCCGCCCAGCCAGCCACGGATCAGGTTCCAGTCCGGCATGATCGGCTTGCGGCCCAGCAGATCCTCGATCGCCACTTCCTTCAGCTGCCCCGGCAGCGACTGGCCCTGCAGGATGTCGCTGAGCTTGGGCACGGTGCGGAACGGCACGCCGGTGCTCTCGCAGATGGCGACGATCCGCTGCATGCCCGCCGCGTCCAGCGACGGAATGGCGATCACCAGCAGCTTGGCTGCCGTCTCCCGGACCACTGTCGGCGCATCGTCCAGGGTGCCGAGGATCGGCAGGCCCTGCAGCTTGGCGCCGCGCAGGTGCGGCGCGTCGTCCAGCAGGCCGACCGGCTCGAAATTACCGGAACGGCGCAGGTCACGGACCAGGGTCTCGGCGGCCTGGCCGGCACCCAGGATCAGCACGCGGCGCGCGGACGAGTCCGACTGCAGTGCCTGATAGTCCTTCCAGGCCCGGTACAGCAGGCGCGGCGCGCCCAGCAGCGCCGACAGCGCGAACGGATAGATCACCAGCACCGACATCGGCACGCCGTCGAAGCGCTTCCACATCAGCACCAGCACGATGGCGACCATGCCAATGAAGCTGGCCTTGAAGATGTTCAGCAGGTCGCTGACGCTGGCGAACCGCCACAGGCCCCGATAAAGGCCCACGCGCCAGAACACCATGCCCTGCAGCAGCAGCACCAGCGTGGTGTCGACGTTCCAGAGAGGGAGCTCGGGGGCGTTGGCCAGGATCGAATACCGCCCCGCATGGAGCAGCTGCCAGCATGCCCAGACCATGAACAGGTCGTGGCAGACGATGGCCGAACGCGGCATCAGGCCGAGGATTCTGTCCCGCCAGGGTGAAGCCATAAGTCAGGTATTTCCTTTTGGGTGGCGCAATCCATTGCGCAGGAGGAGCCAGAGGACGCTCAGCGCAATGAACCACGCGATCGCCACGGCAGCCTCCCACCTCGGCTGCAAATTGGAGCAGACATTAAGCACTGTAATACTGAACAGGCCCAAAGCAAAGTACATCCCTGTTACCTGGGCGTGACTGGCTCCTGCCTGCACCGCGCGCTGGTAGACATGCTGGGTATGGGGTTCCATCCAGCGTTGTCCGGAAATGATGCGCGCCAGCAGTGTGAAGCCTGCGTCCACAAGGAACGGCGATGCCGACACCAGCAGCAGGATCCAGTGGATGTCGGTCTTGACGCTGGCCAGTGCCAGCACTACCGCCACCGCGTAGCCCAGCGCGCCACTCCCGACATCGCCCATGAAGATCCGGGCCCGCGGGAAGTTGAACGGCAGGAAGCCCAGGCAGGCCAGGCCCAACGCGACCGCCGCCAGCGAGTACGGCCAGGGCAGCAGCGGCGCCAGCCCCAGCGCGACCACGATGCCCTGGCTGACCGCGATGCCGTTGATCCCATCCATGAAATTCCAGATGTTGATCAGCGAGGCGGTGAACAGCAGGACCAGCACGGCCAGCAGCCAGCTGCCACCGTGGACCTTGACCAGCGCGGCCAGCAGCGCGGCGGCGATGAAGTGCACCATCAGGCGGCGCATGGCCGGCAGCGGCCGGTGGTCGTCCCACCAGCCGATACCCGCCACCAGCGCCAGGCCAAGGCTGGCGACCAGCAGGCTCGGACGCGCTTCGGGCCAGGCCCACATGGCAACACCGGCGGTCACCAGCAGGCTGATGACAATGGCGATGCCGCCGCCGCGGGGTGTCGCCACGCTATGGCTGCGGCGCTCGCCCGGCTGGTCAAACAGTTGCCGGCGCAGCGCGTAACCCCGCGCCGCCCAGGTCAGTGCCGCACTCAGCAGGGCCAGGCCCAGCAGCGCGCCCATCACGAGCCACGGCATGGATCAGAGCACCGCGTAGTTCAGCAGCGGCTTGACCGTACCCCACTCCTTGCAGCTCGGGCACTGCCAGTGGTGGGTGCGCGCACCGAAACCACAACGGGTGCAGCGATAGGCCGGATTGCGCACCAGCAACTGGTCGGTGATGTGCTTGAGGTCGTGCAGGGTCGCCGTGGAATCGGCGCCTTCAGCCAGGGTCAGGTCGATCAGCGCGGACTCGCCACGCACCGACGGGCGATCCTTGAGCTGGCGGCCCAGGTAGGCACGGGCCGGGGCCACGCCCTCCTGCTCTTCCATCAGGCGGGTCAGCGCCAGCACCGGGGCGATGCCGCGGTAGTGCTCGGTCATCTCCGACAAGAACGCGCGCGCGCCCGCCAGATCGCCCACCTTGCGGTAGTTCTGCATCAGCGCCGGCAGCAGCTCCGGCAGGTACTCCGGATCATTGCGCGCAGCGCGCTCGAAGGCGCGCACGGCCGCTTCCGGATTGCCGGCATCGGTTTCCAGGCGGCCTTCAATGATGCCGGCACGCACCGACATCGCATCGGCCTGGTAGGCCCGGGCAATCGCTGCCCTCGCCTCTTCCAGCTTGCCAGCACCGCGGAAGCGTTCGGCCAGTTCGCACTCGAACTGCCCGATCAGCTTGCCCATCGGCTCGCCGGTGACGTCCTCGAAACGGGTCGCGTTGTCGATCGCCTTTTCCCAGTCGCGCTCGGCCTGGTAGATGCCGATCAGGTGCTTGAGCGCCTGCGGTGCGCGCTGGTCCAGCTGGGCAAGTTCGGTGAACACGGTCTCGGCGCGGTCCAGCAGGCCGGACTTCATGTAGTCCTCGCCCAGCGCCAGCAGCGCCTGCACGCGTTGCGCATCGCTGAGGTCGTGGCGGTTGACCAGGCCCTGGTGCAGGCGGATGGCGCGGTCGACTTCGCCGCGGCGGCGGAACAGGTGGCCCAGCGCGACCTGGGTCTCGAAGGTTTCCTTGTCCAGCTCGGCGATGTGCAGGAACAGCTCGATGGCCTTGTCCGGCTGCTCGTTGAGCAGGTAGTTCAGGCCGCGGAAGTAGGTGCTGGACAGGCGGCTGACCTGGCTGTCACCGTGGCGTTGACCACCACGCCGTCCGATCACCCACCCGGCCAGTGCGGCCAGCGGAACGAACAGGAAGAACCAGAACCACTCGGTGACGAAATCCATCTTCGATCAGCGTCCATCAAAAGATTGGGGGGAAGCAACCGGTGCCGGCGTGGCGACAGCGGACTTGTTGGCGCGGCGCAACTGGCTGTAGAGCGGAATGACCACGCTCACCAGCACCAGGCCGGCACCGACGATGACACCCACCAGCAGCGCGGCGATCAGGGCCACGCCCACCGAGGTATGCAGTTGGGTAAACAGCAGGTTGATCGACATCGCGGTCATGTTGACCGCACCGATGATCAATCCAAGGATCAGAATCGCCAGCAGGACCAGCAGACGAAAAACCTTCATGCGACAGCTCCAGTGGCAGGAGTCCGTAGCTTATCCGACTCGCGGCTGGATTCGCACGCGGTGGCGCGACGGGAGGCTCAGGCCGGATCGGCGTCCAGCGGCAGCACACTGCTGACCCGCTCACGCAGTTCCTTGCCCGGCTTGAAATGAGGGACGTGCTTGCCCGGCAGGGCAACCGATTCGCCGGTCTTCGGGTTGCGACCCAGGCGCGGCGGACGATAGTGCAGCGAGAAGCTGCCAAAACCACGGATTTCGATGCGATCCCCGGCGGACAGCGATCCGCCCATCATTTCCAGCAACGACTTCACCGCCAGATCGACATCATCGGCCTTCAGGTGCGCCTGGCGGCGCGCAAGGATTTCGATCAGTTCGGATTTGGTCATTACCGGCTCACATCAGGGGTATCTCAGCCTGAAACGGCCCGGGCAATGCCCGGGCCGTCCAGGAAACAACGAACAGCGTAAGGCCGATTACTCGGACTTGTTGCCGTTCAGCTGTGCACGCAGCAGCGCGCCCAGCTGGGTGGTGCCGCTGGAAGCCGAAGAGGACTGGTATTCCTCCAGCACTTCGCGCATTTCAGCGTCGTCCTTGGCCTTGATCGACAGCTGCAGGGTACGGCCCTTGCGGTCCATGCCCACGAACTTGGCTTCGACCTTGTCGCCGACCTTCAGGTGCTGGGTGGCGTCGTCAACGCGCTCGTTGGCGATGTCGCGCGCCGAGACGTAACCTTCGATGCCGTCAGCCAGCTCGATGATCGCGCCCTTGGCGTCGACTTCCTTCACCACGCCTTCGACCTTGGAGCCCTTCGGATTGGCAGCCATGTACTGGCCGAACGGATCCTGCTCCAGCTGCTTCACGCCCAGGGAGATGCGCTCGCGCTCCGGATCGACAGCCAGGACGACGGCGTCCAGGGTATCGCCCTTCTTGAAGTTGCGAACGACGTCTTCGCCGGTGGTGTTCCAGCTGATGTCGGACAGGTGGACCAGGCCGTCGATGCCGCCGTCCAGGCCGATGAAGATGCCGAAGTCGGTGATCGACTTGATCTGGCCCGACACCTTGTCACCCTTCTTGTGGGTGGCAGCGAAGGTTTCCCACGGATTGGCGGCAACCTGCTTCATGCCCAGCGAGATACGGCGACGCTCTTCATCGACGTCCAGCACCATCACTTCGACTTCATCACCAACCTGGACAACCTTGGACGGGTTGACGTTCTTGTTGGTCCAATCCATCTCGGAGACGTGCACCAGGCCTTCGACGCCCGGCTCGATCTCAACGAACGCACCGTAATCGGTGACGTTGGAGACCTTGCCGAAGACGCGGCTGTTGGCCGGGTAACGACGGCCGATGTTGTCCCACGGATCCTCGCCCAGCTGCTTCAGGCCCAGCGAAACGCGGTTGCGCTCGCGGTCGAACTTCAGCACGCGGACGTCCAGCTCGTCGCCGACGTTCACGACTTCCGACGGGTGACGCACGCGCTTCCACGCCATGTCGGTGATGTGCAGCAGGCCGTCGATACCACCCAGGTCCACGAACGCGCCGTAATCGGTCAGGTTCTTGACGACACCCTTCAGGATCGCGCCTTCCTGCAGCTTGTCCATCAGCTGCTCGCGCTCTTCCGAGTGCTCGCTTTCGACGACAGCGCGGCGCGAGACCACGACGTTGTTACGCTTGCGGTCCAGCTTGATGAGCTTGAACTCGAGTTCCTTGCCTTCCAGGTAGGCCGGATCGCGCACCGGGCGCACATCGACCAGGGAACCCGGCAGGAAGGCGCGGACATCCTTGATGTCCACGGTGAAACCACCCTTGACCTTGCCGCTGATGCGGCCGGTGATGGTTTCGTTCTTTTCCAACGCTTCTTCCAGCTCGTCCCACACCATCGCGCGCTTGGCCTTCTCGCGCGACAGGACGGTTTCGCCGAAGCCGTTCTCGATCGAGTCGAGGGCGACCTTGACGATGTCGCCTTCGGCGACGTCGATTTCGCCAGCGTCGTTACGGAACTGTTCGATCGGCACGATGCCTTCGGACTTCAGGCCAGCGTTGATCACCACGACGTCGCCGCGGACTTCAACAACGGTACCGCTGACGATGGCGCCCGGCTTCAGCTTGGCCAGATTGGCCTGGCTGGCTTCAAACAGTTCGGCAAATGATTCGGTCATTAGATTTACTCTGTTGGACACATGGGTCGGTGGCGTCCCCTTCAGGGGAATGGCGACCGCCCGCCTGTTGGTCGACCCCGGAAACGCAGGTCGTGTGTAGTAGGAAAACCGCCACGCATCATTGCGCGACGGAGCTGGTACAGCACTGCTATGCGCGACCACCACCGATGCTGCTGGCAGTGCTCCCGCGCGAACGGATCAGGCAGCCGGAACCGGAAGCAGATCCATCACTCTGGCAACGACATCTGCGATGCCGATGCCTGTGGTGTCGATGAGGACAGCATCGTCTGCCGGCTTCAGGGGCGCCACGGTACGCTGAGCATCACGGGCGTCGCGGGCCATGATCTCGCGCAGGAGGTCATCAAAGTTAACAGAAACCCCCTTGTCTTTCAACTGCTTATGCCGGCGCTCGGCGCGCTCCTCGGCACTGGCGGTCAGGAAGACCTTGTAGGAGGCGTCCGGGAAGATCACCGTGCCCATGTCGCGGCCATCGGCGACCAGGCCGGGCAGCTCCCTGAATGCGCGCTGGCGCTCCTTCAGGGCAGCCCGGACCTCGGGAATGGCGGCGATGGCCGAGGCCAGCGCGCCGGTGGTCTCCAGGCGCAGCTCGTCGGTGGCATCGGTCCCGTTCACCATGACCCGCATGGCTTCACCCTGCTCGACAAACTGAACGTGGGTATCAAAGGTGCAGCGGACCAGCGCCGAGGCATCGGAGGTATCGATGTCGGCCCAGCTCGCGGCCACGCCCACCGCCCGGTACAGCGCGCCTGAATCCAGGTAATGCCAGCCCATCCGGCGCGCGATGATGCGGCTGATGGTACCCTTGCCGGCCCCTGAAGGGCCGTCGATGGTCAGGACGGGAGCGAGTGGATTCATGGGGTTCCCAGAGCGTGTGAAGGGGTCATTCTAGCCCCTGTCAGACGCCCCCAATGGGATCTTTTGTGCAACCACTTGAAACCACGAGGAAAAGCCCGGTAGAATGGCGGGCTTGAACGAGCGTCAACTGCCGATTGTCTTTCGCATATCGCGGCCACGCTCCACCCGAACAACTACTGTTTACGCCGAGGTATGCCATGAAAGTCCTGTCCTCCCTGAAGTCGGCGAAGGCCCGTCACCGTGACTGCAAGGTCGTGCGTCGTCGTGGCAAGATCTTCGTCATCTGCAAGTCGAACCCGCGTTTCAAGGCGCGTCAGCGCTAAGCCCAACAGCCTTCGCGGCTGCGGCTGGCCCTACGCGGGGCCGACCCGATGCAAAAAGCCGCCTTCGGGCGGTTTTTTGTTTATGCGGCTTTTTCCTGCCGTTTTTGCTGTAATCGCCTTTCTTGACCACTGGGGAGTAGATCGAGATGAAGCGTTACCTGTCCGCCCTGTCCGCCCTGGCCGTGATGGCCGCCCTGGCCGCCGCCACGCCGGCGCTGGCCGATACCCTGCTTGTCGACCGTGCCCGCGAGAAGCCGGCCGGTGCCCTGCCCGTGCGCGGCCAGAGCATGCAGCAGGTACAGGCGCAGTTCGGCGCGCCGAGCGAGCAGCTGCAGCCGCGTGGCGGGCAGAAGCGGCAATGGCCGACCATCAACCGCTGGGTGTACCCGCAGTTCACCGTCTACTTCGAGAAGCAGAAGGTGATCGACGTGGTGGCCAACCAGGCGGACCCGAACGAAATCGGCCCGAAACCGCCGATCCGTTGATCCCTTTACCCGCCCTGGGCGGGCCTGTGTAGCGAGACCATGAACCAGACCCTTCGTTTTCCTGCCGAGTGGGAAGCCCAGAGCGGCGTCCTGATTGCCTGGCCCACCGCCGACACCGACTGGGCCGACCGCCTGGGCCAGGTGGAAGAGACCTACATCGCGCTGGTCGCGGCCATCACCCGCTTCCAGCCGGTGCTGATCTGCGTGGCCGACGACGATGTGGAGACCTATGCCGAGATGCGGCTGCGCTCCAACCGCATCGACATGGACAAGGTCCACTTCACCACGGCGGCCTACGACGATACCTGGTTGCGCGACTCCGGCCCGATCACCCTGCGCCGTGCCGACGGCGGCTTCCAGCTGCTGGATTTCCGCTTCACCGGCTGGGGCGGCAAGTTCGACGCCACCCTGGATGACCAGCTGGTGGGCGTGCTCGACCAGGCCGGCGTGTTCAACGACGCACCGGTGCGCAGCATTCCGTTCGCGCTGGAAGGCGGCGGCATCGAAACCGATGGCGAAGGCACCCTGCTGACCACCTGGAAGTGCCTGCACGAGCGCCACCCGGACCGCGACCGCGCCAGCCTGACTGCCGACCTGGCCGACTGGCTGCAGCAGGACCGCGTGCTGTGGCTGGACCACGGCTACCTGGAAGGCGACGACACCGACGCGCACATCGATACCCTCGCCCGCTTCGCCTCGGCTGACAGCATCGTCTACCAGGCCTGCGACGACGAGAGCGACTCGCACTACGCCGAACTGCAGGCGATGGGCAATGAGCTGGCCGCGCTGCGCACCAAGGACGGCCAGCCGTACCGCCTGTTCCCGCTGCCGTGGGCACAGCCGGTGATCGACGAAGGTCGCCGCCTGGCGGCGTCGTACGCCAACTACCTGATCGTCAATGGCGCGGTGCTGATGCCGGCCTATGGTGATCCGGCCGACGACCTGGCCCGCGATGTACTGGCGCAGGCGCACCCGGGCCGCGAAATCGTGCAGGTGCCCTGCCGCTCGCTGATCTGGCAGAACGGCAGCCTGCACTGCATCACCATGCAGCTGCCGGCAGGGTTGTTGAAGGCATGACGGATGACGCCGGGCCCCGCCCGGCGCTCTCCTTGTAGAGTCGAGCCATGCTCGACTGCCTTTCCGCGCGATCTGACCGGAGAGCAGTCGAGCATGGCTCGACTCTACAAAGGGCGGCCCATTCAGCGCGCGACACGCCGTCGCCGCCCATCCGCGCTAACATGCAGGTTTTCCCCCGCAGGAACGCCCCGCATGAACTCGCGCAGCCCCCTTACCGTCGCCCTGATCCAGGAGCGCAACCACGGTGATGCCGCCGCCAACCTGGCGGTGATCGAAGCACGCGTGGCCGAGGCGGCTGCGCAGGGTGCCAAGCTGGTGCTGCTGCAGGAACTGCACAACGGCCCGTACTTCTGCCAGCACGAATCGGTGGACGAGTTCGACCTGGCCGAGCCGATCCCGGGCCCGAGCACCGAGCGCCTGGGCGCGCTGGCGAAGAAGCATGGCGTGGTGCTGGTCGGCTCGCTGTTCGAGCGCCGTGCTGCCGGCCTGTACCACAACACCGCGGTGGTGTTCGAGAAGGACGGTACGCTGCTCGGCAAGTACCGCAAGATGCATATCCCGGACGATCCGGGCTTCTACGAGAAGTTCTACTTCACCCCGGGCGACATCGGTTTCAAGCCGATCGATACCTCGGTGGGTCGCCTCGGCGTGCTGGTGTGCTGGGACCAGTGGTACCCGGAAGCGGCACGCCTGATGGCGCTGGCCGGCGCCGAGCTGCTGCTGTACCCGACCGCGATCGGCTGGGACCCGGACGATGTGCAGGACGAAAAGACCCGCCAGCGCGACGCCTGGGTGCTGAGTCACCGCGGCCACGCCGTGGCCAACGGCCTGCCGGTGCTGAGCTGCAACCGCGTCGGCCACGAGGCATCGCCACTGGGCGCGTCGGGCATCCAGTTCTGGGGCAACAGCCACGTGCTCGGCCCGCAGGGCGAATTCCTGGCCGAAGCCGGCACTGACGCCACCGTGCTGCTGTGCGATGTCGACCTGCAGCGCAGCGAGCACGTGCGCCGCATCTGGCCGTTCCTGCGCGATCGCCGCATCGACGCGTACGGTGACCTGCTCAAGCGCTACATCGACTGAGCCGGAGCCCGCGCATGGCCGTCCTCATCCGTGATGCCGGCCCGGCCGACATCGCCGCGATCACCGCGATCTACGCGGTGGAAGTGACCGACTTCGTCAACACCTACGAGTACGACATCCCGGACGCGTCCGAGATGCTGCGCCGCATGCGCGACATCATCGACCGCGGCTTCCCCTACCTGGTCGCCGAGATTGACGGCCAGGTGGCCGGCTATGCCTACGCCAACACCTACCGCACCCGCGTTGCCTACCAGTGGACCGTGGAAAACTCGGTCTACGTCGATGCCGCGTTCCAGGGCAAGGGCGTTGGCACCGGCCTGCTCCAGGCCCTCATCGACGCCTGCGTGGCGCGTGGCTACCGGCAGATGGTGGCGGTGATCGGCGAACCGACCAATACCGCTTCAATCAAGCTGCACGAACGCTTCGGCTTCGAGCTGGTCGGCGTGTTCCGTGGCCTCGGCCGCAAGCATGGCCGCTGGCTGGATACCGTGCAGATGCAGCGCGCGCTCGGCGATGGCGCCGACACCGCACCTTCCAATGAATGAATCCATGACTGAAACCCTTCCTGACACCGGCGACGACCTGTTCGCCGGCCAGCCGGTGCGCGTTGTTGAACGCGACGGCGTGCGCTACACCCTGCTCGGCACCGCGCACGTTTCGCGCGCCAGCGTCGAGGCGGTGGAAAAAGCCATCGATAGTGGCCGCTTCGACGCGGTGGCCGTCGAGCTCGATCCGCAGCGCCTGCAGGCCCTGAGCGACCCGGACACCCTGGCCAAGCTCGACCTGGTCGAGGTGATCCGCAAGGGCCGCGTCGCCCTGTTCGCCGCCAACCTGGCGTTGTCCGCCTATCAGCGGCGCCTGGCCGAACAGCTCGACATCGAGCCGGGCGCCGAACTGAAGCGCGCGGTGGAACTGGCGCGCGAGCGCAACCTGCCGGTACACCTGATCGACCGTGAAGTCGGCCTGACCTTCCGCCGTGCCTCGCAGCGGCTGGGCTTCTTCGGCAAGCTGAAGCTGGTCGCCGGGCTTGGCGCAGGTCTGTTCTCATCCGAGGAAGTGGGCGAAAACGAGATCGAGAAGCTCAAGCAGGGCGACATGCTGGAGTCGAGCTTCGGCGAGTTCGCCAGCGAGAGCCCGGCGCTGTACGAGACCATCATCGGCGAGCGTGACCGCTACATGGCCACGCGCCTGCGCGAAGAACACGATCCGCAGCAGCGTGAGGTGCTGGCAGTGGTCGGTGCCGGTCACCTTGCCGGGCTGGCCCGCTACCTGGAAACCGACACCGAAGCACCGGCACCGCTGCGCGCCGAGCTGGAAGCGGTGCCGAAGAAGCGCAACATTCCGTGGTTCACGCTGGGCATCCTGGCCATCGTAGCGACCGGCATCGGCGTAGGTTTCTACCGCGGTGGTCTGGGCGTGGGCACCGAACTGCTGGCGACCTGGGCGATGTATACCGGCGGCCTCGCCGGCCTGGGCTGCCTGCTGGCCGGCGGCCATCCGCTGAGCATCCTCACCGCGATCGCGGTGGCGCCGTTCAAGCCGTTCCGCCTGAGCATCCCGACCGGCGCATTCTCGGCCCTGGTGGAAGCGCGCCTGCGCAAGCCGGCGTATGAGGACTTCCTGAAGCTGCGCGACGATGCGCAGAGCCTGAAGGGCTGGTATCGCAACCGCGTCACCCGCGTGGTGCTGACCTTCATGCTGACCAACATCGGCAGCATGCTGGGCCTGTGGCTGACCACGTTCAAGGTGTGGGGCAAGGTCGCCGGTTGATTGCAACGCCCCGCCGGGCATGGCCCGGCGCTACCGGCCGCACGGCGTCTGCGCGCGCGACCGGCAGGTGCCAACCTTGGTTGGCACGCTTTACGCCGACCGTAAAGATCGGCCGAGCATGCTCTGCGCAGAACATCAAAAAAAGGGGGAGGCCGCCCCACTACGACCGGCCTCCCCCACACCACAACACGTTGGCGCGCATTACGGTCGAGCAAGCTCGACCACTACACGGGGGTACCCGGCACGATCTCCAGACCGCGGGCGCGGCGGATCAGTCGCGTGACCGCACTGCGCAGGTCATCCAGCACTGCATAGATCGTCGGCAGGAACAGCAGGCTGACCACGGTCGAGAACGCCAGGCCGCCGGCAATCGCGCGCGCCATCGGCGCGTACTCCGGGCCGTTGCCGAACATCTGCGTACTGGTCAGCGAGATCGGCACCATCGCCAGGATCGCCGTGCCCATGGTCATCATGATTGGCCGCAATCGCTCGCGTGAGCCCTCCACCAGCGCCTGGGTGCGTCCCATGCCGCCGCGCCGCAAGTTGTTGATGTGCTCGATCATCACGATGCCGTTGTTCACCACCACACCCATCAGCACCAGGATGCCGATGAAGGACATGATCCCGAACGAGGTGCCGGTGATCCAGAACAGCCAGAACACACCGAAGATCGAGAACAGCACGCCACTCATGATCGCCGCCGGGAACAGCAGCGACTCGAACACCGCCGCCATCACCACGTAGATCATCACCAGCGCGATCAGCAGGTTGAACACCATCTGCTGCATCGCTTCGTCGTCGTTGCCGTAGTCACCGCCATCGAAGGTGAAGCCATAGCCGGCCGGGAAGTTCATCGGCTTGAGCACCGACTCCATCGCCTTGCGGCCATCCGGCGCAGTGACCTTCTCGGCCAGGTTGGCCTTGATGGTCAGCGTGGTCTGGCGGTTGGTGCGACCGATCTGGGTGGCTGACGAACCGACATCGACGGTGACCAGGCTCAACAGCGGCACGCTGCGGCCATCGCCGGTACGCACGCTGAAGCCGGCCAGGTCTTCCGGGCTGCTCTGCTCGGCGCCGGCGAAACGCACCCACACCGGCACTTCGTTGTCGCCGCGGCGGAACTCGCGCATCGGCGCACCGCGCAGCGCCAGGCCAACGAAGCTGGCCACCTGCTCGGCATTGAAGCCGAATGCGGCGGCGCGCTCGCGGTCGACGCGCACCTTCAGTTCACCACCCTTCTCGCCGTTGTCGATGCGCACATCGCGCAGCTCGGCGCGCTGGGCCAGCAGCGGCACCACTTCCTGGCCGATCTCCTGCAGCATCGAACTGGAGTCGCCCACCAGCTGCACCTGCACGCCCTGGTTGCCGCCACCGCCGCCATCACCGCCCTGGTTGCCGACGAAGTAGTCGGTGCGGGCCGACTTCGGCAGGCCCTTGCGCAGTTCTTCCTGCAGCGCCTTGATGTCCTTGGCGTACTTCTCGTCCAGGGTGACCACGGTGGAGCTGCCTTCCTGCTCGCTGTACCAGGAATACACCTGCTTGACGTGCAGGCGCTCGCGGTTGGCGTCGATCCAGTTCTCCACCCGCGCCACTTCCTCGGACATCTGCCGGTAGGTGTAGGCGCCCTTCCACATGTAGCCGATGAAGATGTCCTTGCCGCCGTCGCCACCGAACATGTCGACCTTGGTCAGCTTCATCGGCACCAGGCTGACCAGCACCACCAGCACGATACCGAGCAGGCTCCAGCCGCGATGGCGCAGCGACCAGTCCAGCAGTGTCGCGTAGCGCCGCTGCAGGCGCGCGATCACGCCGGTCTGCGAGTGCACCAGCTTCGGCGTGGCCATGCGCGCGGACAGCATCGGGATCAGGCTGACCGCGACCAGCCACGAGGCCAGCAGCGAGACCGAGATGGTGATCGCGATCTGCGCCATGAAGATGCTGATGTTGTTGGTCTCGCCGAACAGGTTCGGCACGAACACGATGCAGTGGCACAGCGTACCGGCGCTGAGCGCGATGGCCACGTTGCGGGTGCCGATGATCGAGGCCAGGCGCGGCTGCCCCGGCATGCGCTCGCGCTCCTGGTAGATGCTCTCCACCACCACCACGGCGTTGTCGACCAGCATGCCGACCGCCAGCAGCAGGCCCATCATGGTCAGGATGTTCAACGTCACCCCGGCGAAGTACATGAAACCCAGGGTGATGGTGAAGCAGATCGGAATGGCCAGGGTCACCATCAGCGTGGATGGCCAGTGGCGCAGGAAGAAGAACAGCACCGTGATCGACAGGATCAGGCCGACCGCACCGGCCTCGGCCAGTTCCAGCAGCGAGGAGGTCACCGCCTTGCCCTGGTTGTCGATCACCTTGATCTGCACGTCGCGCATCGACGCTTCGGCACGGATGGATTCAACCTCGGCCAGTGCCGCGCGCGACACTTCCACCAGATTGGCACTGCGCTCCTTGAAGATATCCAGGCCAACCGCCGGGTTGCCGTCCAGGCGGCGGCCGTAGTTCATCCGCGCCGGCTTCAGGCGCACATCGGCGATATCGCCCAGGCGCAGGCCCTTGGCGTTGATCACCAGATCGCGCATTTCCTGCAGGTCGGTGATCTCACCCACTGGCTGCACGCGCACGCGCTGGCCGTTGTCGTCGATCTGCCCGGCCGAGATCGAGAAGTTCAGCGTGCGCAGGCGCTCGCTCAGCTCGTTGATGCTCAGCCCGTGCGCGTTGAGCCGGTTCGGATCGATGGCGATCTCCACCTCGTTCGGCGGCGCGCCGGTGATGTCAACGCGGGCCACGCCGGGGATGCGCTCGATGCGCCGCTTGAACTCGCGATCGAGCATGTCGTACGCAGTGGTCAGGTCGGTGGTGCTGGCCAGGCGCACCTTCAGCACCGGCTGGTCGCTGCTGGACCACTTGAACACGTTGTAGCGCTGCAGGTCATCGGGCAGGTCGCTGCGGATCGCATCGATGCGCTCGCGTGCATCGGAGGCGGCGATGGCGATGTCGCGGTCCCAGTCGCTGAACTCGATGAAGATCAGCGCCGCTTCGGAGGTGGCCGACGAGCGCATGCGCTTGATGCCGGTCATCGTCGCCAGCGACTCCTCGACCGGACGGATGATGGTCCGTTCCACTTCCTCCGGGGTGGAGCCGGTGTACGGAATCTGCACGAACAGGAACGGCGCGGAGATGTCCGGCAGCGCTTCCAACGGCAACCGGAACGAAGCGATCAGGCCGATCACCACCAGCGACACGAAACACATGATGGTGGTGACCGGACGGCGGATGGAGAACTCGGCCACACTCATGCCGGTTCCTCCGTACCCGCCGCACTACCCACTGCACCCGGCTCGATCTCACCGGCATGCTTGCGGCCACGCTCGCGGTAATAGGCGTCACCACGGCGGTCCATCAGGTCGTAGACCACCGGGATCACCAGCAGGGTCAGCAGGGTCGACACCAGCAGGCCACCGATCACGGTGATCGCCATCGGCGCGCGTACTTCCGCGCCCTCACCCATCGCCACCGCCAACGGCAGGAAGCCGAACAGCGTGCACAGCGTGGTCATGATGATCGGCCGCAGGCGCGAGCGCGCACCTTCCACCAGCGCCTCGTGCTTGGCCACGCCAGCCTCGCGCAGCTGGTTGACCTTGTCGATCAGGATGATCGCGTTCTTGGTGACCAGGCCGACCAGAAGGATCAGGCCAATGAACACCACCACCGAGATGGGCTTGCCGGTCAGCATCAGCGCCAGGATCGCACCGACCAGCGCCAGCGGGATGGTGAACAGGATCACGAACGGGTGCAGCAGCGATTCGAACTGCGAGGCCATCACCAGGTAGACCAGGAAGATCGCCAGGCCGAAGGCGAAGATCAACGACTTCGCCGCCTGCTCCAGCTCCTCACCCTGGCCACCGATGTGCAGGCCGACGCCCGCACCCAGCGGCTGCTCGGCGACCATCTGCTGCACCTCGCGCATGGCCGCGCCGAGGTCGATGTCGCGCAGGTTGGCCGACACCACCGCCACCCGGGTCTGGTCGGCGCGGTGGATTTCGCTGGGGCCAGTGGTGGCGACCACTTCGGCCACCGCGTCCAGCGTGACCGGACGGGTGCTGCCCGGGTTGACGATCAGCCGGCGGATGCTCTCCACGCTTGCGCGGTCGCCCTCCTGCGCACGCACCAGCACGTCGATCTTGCGGTCACGGAAGCTGTAGCGGGTGGCGACATCGCCGCGCACCTTCTTCACCACCACGTCGGCGATCTGGCGCGTGGTCAGGCCCAGCGCACCGGCACGCTCCTGGTCGAAGCGGATCTGGATTTCCGGGAAGCCCTCTTCCACCGTCGACTTCACATCGGCGTAGTGCGCATTGCCGCGCAGCATCGCCGCCAGGCGCTGGCCGGCCACTTCCAGGGTTGCCATGTCCTGCCCGCGCAACTCGATTTCCAGCGGCGTGGAGAAGCTGAACAACGCCGGCCGCGCGAAGTCGACCTGTGCCCCCGGATGCTGGCCCATGGTGTCACGCAGGCGCTCGGTGATCTCGGCTTCGGTACGCGCATTGCCGCCGCCTTCCATCACCACGGTCAGCTTGCCGATGTTCTCGCCGCTCTCGGTCGGGCTCGCATCCAGGCGGGTGCCACTGCCACTGACACCGTACAGCGAGGCCACGCCTTCGCCCTTGCCGTGTGCCAGCTGCAGTTCGCGCACCAGCGCATCGGTCTGCTTCAGCGGCGTGCCGGCCGGCAGCTTCACCGTCATCTCGAAACGGTCCTGCGCCAGCTGCGGAATCAGGTCGGCACCGAGCATCGGCACCAGCGCCATGGTCGCCACGAAGATGATCGAGGCGACACCCAGCACCTTGCCCGGATGCGCCAGTGCGCTCGGCAGCAGGCGCAGGTAGCCCCGCTCGGCACCGGCATAGGGTTTCATCGCCAGATCGCTGGCCTTGCGCATCACCGGGCCCACCACCGCCACCACGCCACGCCACGCCCGCACGACCAGCCAGGCCAGCGCGTAGAAGCTCCAGCGCGCGGTCGCCACGGCACCACGACGGCCCAGTGCCACCGGCTTCTGCCAGCGGTTCTGCGGTTGCCACGGTTCGTTCGGCGCTTCTTCCGGGAACGCCAGCGGCGGCCGTCCCTTCAGCGAGCTCAGCATCGGGATCAGGGTCATCGACACCAGCAGCGAGATCGCGATGGCGATCGCCACGGTCAACGCCTGGTCGCGGAACAGCTGGCCGGCGATGCCATCGACGAACACCAGCGGCAGGAACACCGCGATGGTGGTCAGGGTGGAGGCGACCACCGCCATGCTCACTTCGCGGGTACCGGCGATGGCCGCCTGCAGAATGCCCAGGCCACGCTCGCGGGCCTTGGCGATGCTCTCCAGCACCACGATCGAGTCATCCACCACCAGGCCGGTGGCCAGTGCCAGACCGCCCAGCGACATCACGTTCAAGCTCAGGCCGAGCTGGCCCATGAAGAAGAACGTGGCGATGATCGAGACCGGCAGCGACAGGCTGATCACGAACGTGCTCCAGCCATCACGCAGGAACAGGAAGATGATCAGGATCGCCAGCAGGCCGCCGATCACTGCATCCTTCTTGACGTCGGCGATGGCGTGCTCGATGAAGCGCGACTGGTCCTCGATGGTGGTCATCTCGACGTCGGACGGGAACGTGCCCTTGATCTGCTCCAGGCGCTTGCGCAGCGCTTCGGCGGTGGACACGGTATTGGCGTCGCCTTCTTTGTAGATCGCCAGTTCGACCGACTCCTTGCCGCCCAGGCGGATCACCGCTTCGCGCTCCTTGTAGCCTTGGCGCACGGTGGCCACGTCCTTCAGGCGCACCGGCACACCGTTGGCGACCACGCTGGAACCACCGCCGGACGATGCGCTCTGCGCCGCCGATGCCGCCGCGATGGCTGCCGCCGAACCGGTCGACGCGGCGATGTTGAACATCTGCTGCAACGCCGAGTCGGCCGCGCTGCCGTTCGACGCCTGGGTGGTGACCAGCAGGTTGCGGATCTCCTCCAGATCGGCGAACTGGTTGACGGTGCGCACCAGGAAGCGCTGCGAGCCCTCCTCCAGGCGGCCGCCAGAGATGTTGATGTTCTCGTCCTTCAGGCGCTTGATGACGGTGTCGATCGGCAGGTTCAGCTGGGCCAGCTTCTGCTGGTCGATGTCGACCTGGATCTCGTCTTCCAGGCCACCGCCGACCTTGACTGCGGCCACGCCGCTGACCGGCTCCAGCTTCTTCTTCAGGTCTTCATCGGCATAGCGGCGCAGGCCGGTCAGCTCGCGGACCGCATCGGCATCGCTGGTCGGCGCCACCTTGTTCGACAGCACCAGGCGCATGATCGGCTCGGTGGACGGATTGAAGCGCAGCAGCACCGGGGCCTTGGCCTCCAGTGGCAGGTTCAGCGCTTCCATCTTGTCGCGCACCTCCAGGCTGGCCTGGTCCATGTTGGTGCCCCAGGCGAACTCCAGCACTACATCGCTCTGGCCGGTGCGCGAGACCGACTTCAGCTTGCGCAGGTTCTTGACCACGCCGACCGCTTCTTCAACCGGCTGGGTGATCAGGGTTTCGATTTCGGTCGGCGCCGAACCGGTGTACTCGGTGCGCACGGTCAGCGTCGGGTAGCTCAGGTCGGGCAGCAGGTTGACCTTGAGGTTGCCCAGCGCGATCAGGCCGAACAGCAGCAGCGTGACCGTGCACATGGCGATGGTCACGCGGCGGCGGGTGGCGAATTCCACCAGGCCGCCGCGCATGCTGGCGGCGGCGCCGTCGCTCGCCGGCGAGGCACCGTGGTCGTGGCCCGGGGCGGTCATTGCTTGCTCCCGGCCTTGTCTGCCGGCTTGGCCGACGCTGCGACCGTCTTCGCCTTTGCCTTCGGATCGGCGATCACCTGCACTGCGGTGCCGTCGCGCAGGGCGACCTTGCCGGCGGTGACCACCTGATCACCGGCCGCCAGGCCATCACGGATCTCCACCCACGGGCCCTCGGCGTAACCCAGCTTGACCGGAACGCGTGCGACCTTGCCTTCGCGCACCCGGAACACCGCCGGCTCACCATCGTCGAGCAGCGCCAGGCGCGGCACCACCAGCGCATCGGCACGCTGGTCGTAATCGATGCGGATGCGACCGAACATGCCGGGCTGCAACGCGTGCGCGGCGCCATCGAAGGCACTGACCACGCGAAACGTACCACTGCCCGAATCCACCACCGGTGCGATGCGATCGACCGTGCCGGTGAAGCTCTGGCCCGGCAGCGCGTCGGCGGCCAGCGTCACCGGCTGGCCGGCGCGCAGGGTGGCCAGCTCGCGCTCGGGCACGTTGAGGGTGGCTTCCAGCCGCGAGTTGTCGACGATGCGGAAGATCGGCGTGTTGATCTGCACGAAGTTGCCGGTCTTGATCGAGCGCGAGGCGATCACGCCGGAGATCGGCGCCACCACCGTGGTGTAGGACAGTTCCAGCGTGGCCAGGCGGTACTGCGCGCGGACGTTTTCCAGGTCGTAACGCAGCTGGTCGACGTCGGCGGCGCTGACCATCTGCTGGCCAACCAGTTTCTGCGCGCGCTGGTAGTTGTTTTCCAGCTTGCGCATCTGCGCTTCGCTCTGCGCCACGGCCAGCCGAGCGCGGTCCGGGTCCAGACGTACCAGCGGCTGGCCGGCGGTGACCCGCTGGCCTTCTTCAACCAGCACCGCCAGCGCCACGCCGGAAGTCTTGGCCACCACCTGCGACTCGGCGCGTGGTTCCAGCGCAGCGGTACCGGTGTAGCTGGCCGCGACAGCACGGTGGCTGGCCACGGCCACTTCGACCGGGACCGCATCGACCTTCTTCTCCTCCTTGGTCTCGGCGGCCTTGGCTTCGGAATTGGGCCCTGCGGCGCAACCGCCCAGCAGCAGGGAGGTGGAGATCAGCAGTGCGGCAGCGCAGATTCCGCTGCGACGGCCGGACAGGAAGGTTGGGTGCGACATCGTCAGATCCCTGGAGGATGCGTGGACAGGTGTGGTAGCAAAGTAATGCACCACTTCACGGCAACACCATATCCCAAAGGTCATGGTGTCTTCGTGCCACTGGTCGGCCCGCCCCCCATTTCAGCTAGATGAAACCTGGGGCTATACTCGGGTCGTTCCGTACCCCACGCCGGAACGACCAGACCCGAATCCCCGGAAACGACACCATGCGCCCGCAGCCGCTCGCCGCTTGTCTCGCTCTGGCCGTCCTCCTGCCCCTTGGGGCCGCCGCACAGCCCGCTCCTGCTCCTGCCACACCCGCCCCGGCTCCGGCTCCCGCCGCTGCCCCGGCGCCTGCCGCCCCCACCGGCAACTTCGACAATGGCCGTGTCCTGGCCTATACCTGCCAGGGGTGCCATGGCATCACCGGCTACAAGAACGCCTACCCCAGTTACCGGGTGCCGAAGATCGGCGGCCAGACCCAGCAGTACCTGGCCCAGGCCCTGACCGAGTACCGCCAGGGCAAGCGCAGGCATCCGACGATGCAGGCGCAGTCGATGAGTTTCAGCGAACAGGAGATCGCCGATCTCTCTGTTTACCTGTCCACCGTCAAGTAAGGCCCGCCCATGTCGAAAGCCGCGCATCCGATGCGTCACGCCATCGCCCTGTCCGTTGCCCTGCTGCTGGCCGCCTGTTCACAGTCGCAGGTGGAAAACAGCGAGAAATCCGCCGCCGACCCGGGCCATGCCAGCGGCGAACACGGCTCTTCATCCTCCGCCGGCCTGCCTCCGGGCCGCGAGGCCGCCGGTGAAGCTCGCGCCAAGGTGAAGAGCAAGGCCACCAACCAGAGCTGCATCGACTGCCACGGCGCCGACGGCAACGCGCCGATCGATGCGACCTATCCGAAGCTGGGTGGGCAGTACGGTGATTACCTGGCGCATGCGCTGCAGGCCTACCGTGCCGGTGACCGCCAGCATGCGCTGATGACGCCACAGGCGAAGGACCTGAGCGATCAGGACATCGCCGATCTGGCGGCGTATTTCGGCAGCCGGCCGAGCCAGCTGCGGGATCTGCACGGGGTCAAATGACCACGCTGCGCGGATCATGACTGCTGCAATCTGAGGCGTTCATGGGCGTTACTTTTCTTTGCGCGCAAAGAAAAGTAACCAAAAGAAACGCTCCGCCGTCCGCGAGCCGATGCTGCGCACCGGTACCCTGCGCTCCTCGGCCCACCGAGGGACGGCGCGGGAACTCGCTGCGCTCAGACACCCGCGCCTCTTCGCCCTCGCCGGACCTGCGGTGCTCGGCTCGCTTCAAGGCGGAATCAGATCAAAAGCCACAGCCGCCCGCCGGGCGAGACGGCCGTTGCAGACGCTCAGCCTTCCAGCTCTTCCCAGCGCGCGTACGCGGCATCCAGCTCGGCCTGCACCTTGGCCAGCTGCTGGGTGTGCGCGGCTACTTCGGCACTGCTGCGGGTGTAGAACGACGGGTCGTTCATCGCCGAGGTCAGCCCTTCGACGTCGCCTTCCAGCTTCTCGATGGTCTTCGGCAGCTGCTCCAGTTCGCGCGCTTCCTTGTAGGCCAGCTTGCGCTTGGGCGCAGCCGGAGCAGCGGCCGTAGCGGCCGGTGCAGCAACCGCCGGCTTGGCTGACGGGGCCGCAGCAGGCGTCGCCAGACTGGCCGCATAGCGCTGCCAGTCGCTGTAACCACCGACGTACTCACCGATCACGCCATCGCCTTCCATCACCAGCGTGGAGGTCACCACGTTGTCGATGAAGTCACGGTCGTGGCTGACCAGCAGCAGCGTGCCGGTGTACTCGCCCAGCAGCTCTTCCAGCAGCTCCAGGGTTTCCACGTCGAGGTCGTTGGTCGGTTCGTCCATCACCAGCAGGTTGGACGGCTGCGCGAACAGCTTGGCCAGCAGCAGGCGGTTGCGCTCGCCACCGGACAGGCGGGTGATCGGCGCACGCGCACGTTCCGGGGTGAACATGAAGTCCTGCAGGTAGGCATGCACATGCTTGCGCTTGCCGTTGAACTCGAGGAAATCACGGCCCTCGGCCACGTTCTCGATGGCGCTCCAGTCTTCGCGCAGCACAGCGCGGTACTGGTCGAAATAGGCAATCTGCAGGTTGGTGCCGGGATTGACCTCACCCTTCTGCGGCTGCAGTTCGCCCAGCAGCAGCTTCAGCAGCGTGGTCTTGCCGCTGCCGTTGGGGCCGATCAGGCCGATGCGGTCACCACGCAGGATGGTGGTACTGAAGTCACGGACCATGGTGCGCTCGCCGAAGGCGAACGAAATGTCCTTGACGTCGATGACCTTCTTGCCGGAGCTGACGCCCTGCGCGGCTTCCATCTTGACGTTGCCGCTGAGGTCGCGGCGCTGCGAGCGTTCGGTGCGCATCGCCTTCAGGCGGCGCACGCGGCCTTCATCGCGGGTACGCCGGGCCTTGATGCCCTGGCGGATCCAGACTTCTTCCTGCGCCAGCAGCTTGTCGAAGCGGGCGTTCTCCTGCGCCTGCGCGTTGAGGCGTTCCTCGCGGCGGCGCTCGTAGTTGGCCCAGTCGCCCGGCCAGCTGGTGACCTGGCCGCGGTCGATCTCGACGATGCGGGTGGCCAGCGCACGCAGGAAGCGGCGGTCGTGGGTGACGAACACCACGCTGCCGCTCCAGCCCTTCAGGAACGCTTCGAGCCAGTCGATGGCTTCGATGTCCAGGTGGTTGGTCGGTTCGTCCAACAGCAGCACGTCGGGGCTGGACACCAGCGCGCGGGCCAGCAGCACGCGGCGCTTCATGCCGCCGGACAGGCGGCCGAACTCGGCCTCGCCATCCAGGTCGAGCTTGGTCAGGGTTTCGCTGACACGCTGGTCCAGGCCCCAGCCGTTGGCGGCGTCGATCTTGGCCTGCACGTTGCCGAGGGCTTCGCCATCGAATACATCGGCATGGCTGAGGTGGTGGAATTCGGCCAGCCACTGGCCCAGTTCGCCGAGGCCGTCGGCGACGACGTCGAACACCGAGCCAGCAGCGCCGTGCGGCACTTCCTGCTCCAGGCGGGTGACACGCACGCCCTGCTGCACGCGGACTTCGCCGTCATCGGGCTTGTGGTCGCCGGACAGCAGCTTGAGCAGGGTGGATTTGCCGGCGCCGTTGCGGCCGATCAGGGCGATGCGTTCGCCCGGCTCGATCGACAGTTCGGCCTTTTCCAGCAACAACGGGCCGCCGACGCTGAAGTCGACGTTCTGCAGAGTAATCAGAGGCATCCGGATATTGTACGGGTTGGGGGCGTCGGCCGGGTTGCACCCGGCACCCGCGGTAGTGCCGGCCGCTGGCCGGCAACCTCAACGGCAACGGCAGAAGCTGGTTTCCTGTGGGAGGCTACCGCGATCTGTCGGGGCGGCATTCTGCTCTGGTGGGTGTCGACCTTGGTCGACACGGTAGATCCACGCCATGCGTGGATGAGCGCTACAAGAAGTGTCGATGGATGGAATCGACTGGGAATCTGATGGCTTACCCCACCTCTCCCAGCAACGCCTGCAACCCCGGCAGCCATTGCTTGCCGGGGTGGCGTACCAGCCACAGGGTGCGCTGCAGGGCGGGCAGCGGGGTCTCGAGCACGCGCAGGCGGCCGAGGGCCAGCGGCTCTTCCAGCGCATGACGCGAGAGACAGGCCAGACCGAGCCCGGCGATGGCGGCCTGCTTGATCGCTTCGGTATTGCCCAGCTGCAGGGTCTGCGCGAAACCGCGCAGGTGCGGCAACAAGGCCTGCTCCACCGCTTCGCGGGTACCCGAGCCCGGTTCGCGCAGCAGCCAGCGTGCGCGGCGCAGTTCGTCCAGCGACCAGCGCGCGGGGGCATCGGTGGCGGCGACGATCACCAGCGGGTCCTGCTGCCAGGCGGTGACCTGCAGGCCGCGCTCGTGGCACGGGCCTTCGATCAGGCCGGCGTCCACATCCAGGCGCTGCACGGCAGCAACCACGCCGGCACTGTTGTCGATGCGCAGGTCGACCTCGGCCTGTGGCGCCTGGCGCAGCAGATCGGCGATGCGTGGGGGCAGCAGGTAATTGCCGATGGTGGTGCTGGCGGCCAGCACCAGCCGCAGTGGTGCGCCCTGCGACGGGTCGCCGCCGGCGGCCAGCTGCCGCTCCAGATCGGCGGCGTTGACCAGCAGAGTGCGCGCCGGCTCCAGCAGCGCGCGGCCATGTCCATTCAGGGCCAGGCGGCGGCCGATGCGGTCGAACAGCGGGGTACCGAAGTGCGCCTCCAGTTCCTGCAGCGCGGCACTGCTGGCCGACTGTGAAAGGGCGATGGCCTGGCCGGCGGCGGTGGTGCTGCCGTGATCGGCGATGGCGACGAAGACCTGAAGCTGGCGCAAGGTGAGGCGCATGGCTGTTACCCGCTTGATAGGTAGGTTTCACCCATATTATTCGTTTTACAGGTCGATCAAGCAGGCGCACGCTTGCCCTATCCCTCCAGCCCTGCCCCTGCCATGAACGCCCCCGCTCTCCCCTCCTGGTCCCTGCCCGCCCTGCGCCAACGCTGGCAGCCGCGTCTGCCCGGCCTTCTGCTGGTGGGCCTGATCGCGGCGGCGTCGCTGTACCTGGCCGAGCTTCCCTGGTTGCAGGCGCATGGCCTGAGTGCACTGACCGTCGCCATCGTCGCCGGCATCGTGGTCGGCAACACCCTCTACCCGCGGCTCGCGCCAAGCAGCGCGGCCGGCGTCGGTTTCTCCAAGCATTGGCTGCTACGCGCCGGCATCGTGCTGTACGGCCTGCGCCTGACCTTCCAGGACATCGGCCATGTCGGCGTCAGCGGCGTGCTGATGGACGTGCTGGTGGTGGCTAGCACCTTCGGCCTGGCCTGCTGGCTGGGCGTGCGTGTGTTCAAGATGGAGCGTGAGGCGGCAATGCTGATCGGTGCCGGCAGCGCGATCTGCGGCGCGGCGGCGGTGATGGCCGCCGAACCAGTGGTGCGCGGCCGTGCTGCGCAGGTCACGGTAGCGGTGTCGACAGTGGTGGTGTTCGGCACGCTGGCGATGTTCCTGTATCCCGCCCTGTATGCGCTGGTGCAGTCGCACGGCTGGCTGGCGATGGACGCGCAGCAGTACGGCTTGTTCACCGGTGCGACGGTGCATGAAGTGGCACAAGTGGTGGCGGCTGGCCGCGCGGTCAACGAAGCGGCGGCCGATACCGCAGTGATCACCAAGATGGTGCGGGTGATGCTGCTGGCGCCGTTCCTGGTCGCGCTGTCGCTGTGGCTGGCGCGTGGCGGCAAGGCCGGCGCCGATGGCAGCAAGGCGCGCATCGTGGTGCCGTGGTTCGCGTTCGGTTTCGTGGCGGTGGCCGGGTTCAACTCGCTGCATCTGCTGCCGGCCAGCCTGCAGGCGGGGCTGGTGCAGCTGGACACCGTGCTGCTGGCGATGGCGATGGCCGCGCTGGGCCTGACCACCCACGTCTCGGCGCTGCGCCAGGCAGGCCTGAAGCCGCTGCTGCTGGCGCTGATCCTGTTCGGCTGGCTGCTGTTCGGCGGGCTGGCGATACACCAGGGTGTGCTGGCGGTGCTGGGCTGAGCAGGAGCGTGCCGACCAAGATCGGCACCCACCAGTAGATCCACGCCATGCGTGGATGGCGGCTCCAATTGGGGGGCAGAGCCCTTTCCTGCGGAAAGGGATCCGACCCCACCCCATTAGGCGGGGCCGGCCGCGCGGGCGGGTACAATGCGCCATGACTGATTTCTCGACCCTGCCGCTGAGCCCGGCCCTGCAGCCCGGCCTGGACGCCCTCGGCTACACCACCCTCACCCCCGTGCAGGCGCAGAGCCTGCCGGCCATCCTGGATGGCCGCGATGTGATCGCACAGGCGCCGACCGGCAGCGGCAAGACCGCCGCCTTCGGCCTGGGCCTGCTGCAGTCCATCGACCCCAGCCTGATCCGTGTGCAGGCGCTGGTGCTGTGCCCGACCCGCGAACTGGCCGACCAGGTCGGCAAGCAGATCCGCAAGCTGGCCACCGGCATCCCCAACCTGAAGCTGCTGCTGCTGGTCGGCGGTGTGCCGCTGGGTCCGCAGCTGGCCTCGCTGGAAGGCCATGACCCGCACGTGGTGGTCGGCACGCCCGGCCGCGTGCAGGAGCTTGCACGCAAGCGCGCGCTGAATCTTGGCGCGGTGCGCACGCTGGTGCTGGACGAGGCCGACCGCATGCTCGACATGGGCTTCGAGGAGCCGATCCGCGAGATCGCCGGCCGCACCCACAAGGACCGCCAGAGCCTGCTGTTCTCCGCCACCTTCCCCGACAGCATCCGCGCCATGGCGCGTGACCTGCTGCGCGACGCGGTGGAAGTGACCGTGGAAGGCGCCGACCAGGCCCCAGCCATCCGCCACCTGTTCTGCGAGGTGGAACCGGCACATCGCCAGAAGGCACTGGCCGGCCTGCTGCTGAAGTACACGCCGGAATCGGCGGTGGTGTTCTGCAACACCCGCAAGGACGTGGACGAAGTGGCCAACTCGCTGCAGCAGTTCGGCTTCTCCGCACTGGCCCTGCACGGCGACATGGAGCAGCGCGACCGCGAGGAAGTGTTGTTGCTGCTAGCCAACCGCAGCTGCAACGTACTGGTGGCCAGCGATGTGGCCGCACGCGGCCTGGACGTGGAAGAGCTGGCGGCGGTGATCAACTACGAGCTGCCGACCGACGTGGAGAGCTATCAGCACCGCGTGGGCCGTACTGGCCGTGCCGGTGCCAGCGGCCTGGCGATCAGCCTGGTGGCCGGCCGCGAGAAGACCCGTGCCGAAGCCATCGAAGCGCAGATGGGTCAGGCGCTGGACTGGCAGAAGACGCCGCTGGCGACTTCGCGCCCGGCCGAGCTGCCGCAGGCCGCGATGCGCACGCTGCGGATCGACGGCGGCAAGACCGACAAGCTACGCCCGGGCGACATCCTCGGTGCACTGACCGGCGACGCCGGCCTGTCGAGCAAGTTCATCGGCAAGATCGCGATCTTCCCGACCCGCTCCTATGTGGCGATCGCGCGAGAGCAGGCCAACAAGGCCGTGGCCAAGCTGGAAGCCGGCAAGATCAAGGGCCGACGTTTCCGCGTGCGGATGATGTGATTGAAGCAACGTTGCCAACCACGGTTGGCAACGACGTGACCTGGTAGGGGCCAACCTTGGTTGGCCCATCCGTGGCGCCAGTCGCGAAAGGCGCTGCCAACCAAGGTTGGCAACTACCGGCTCCAGGCCATTCGCTCTGGTAGATGCCAACCTTGGTTGGCACCTACCCTTCGATCAGAACACCAGTTCGGTGTGCAGCGGCAGGCCCGATTCCCAGCGGGCGCGACCACCGAGGCCGTCCAGTTCGACCAGTACACCGGCACCGACCACGTCAACGCCCAGCCGGCGCACCAGCGACAGCGCGGCGACCAGCGTGCCGCCAGTGGCCAGCACGTCGTCGATGATCGCCACGCGGGCACCGGCCGGCAGCGCGTCGGCGTGCACTTCGATGCAGTCGCTGCGGTATTCCAGCGTGTATTCCTCGCGCAGCACCTGGCCCGGCAGCTTGCCCGGCTTGCGCACCGGCACGAAGCCCACGCCCAGTTCCAGCGCCATCGCGGCGCCGAGGATGAAGCCACGCGATTCGATACCGATCACCGCGTCCAGCTTCTGGTCGCGCCAACGGTCGGCCATCGCGGTGATGGCACCGCGGAAGTCCTCGCCGTGGGCGAGCAGCGGCATGATGTCCTTGAAGAGGATGCCGGGCTTGGGGAAGTCGGCGATGTCGCGCAGGCGGGAGGCCCACTGCGGAGCGACGATGGCGTCGGTCATGTCACGTTGGCTATCTGATGGCGGCATAGGGTACCTGTTCCGGGCGCCGCCTGCCTGTTGGGGGGTATCGGCCGGGCTGCGCCCGGCACCTGCAGAGGCCAGGTCAAACGCCAGAGCAAAAGCGGATTCCGTGGCTTGGCGGGGCGGTGTCGGAGTGCGGGGACGCCGCAAGTACGTCCCTGTAGGCTTGGCAGCCGCTTGCTCG
>NZ_JAWJTG010000042.1:0-42363 GCF_032911605.1 Stenotrophomonas mexicanensis | reverse complement strand
GGTGTCCGCGGCATGGATGCCGCGGCCAAGCCTCCAGGGACGGATTCACGGCGTCCCCCGACCAGCCCACCCGCCCGGCCAAGCAAAGCATCGCTGAACCATCACCGCAGAGGGGGCTCCGCCCGGTGGCCGGGAAACCTCAATACCCCGCCGCCTGCCCATCCTTGCGGCTCTCCGACGCACCGTAGTAAACCCCGGTCTCGGGATCACGCATGATCGCCTGGTACCCGCCATACGGACCATCGGCGAATACGATGCGATGCCCCTTGCGCATCAACGCACGCACCGTTTCATACGGGAACCCGGTTTCCAGATTCACTTCACCACCGTCGGTCATCGCCGTGGCCTGACCTGTCGGTTCAGTCGAGCCCTCGTGCTGAATGCGCGGTGCATCACCGGCTTCCTGCAGGTTCATGCCGAAATCCACCAGGTTCATCACGATCTGCGCGTGGCCCTGCGGCTGCATAGCGCCACCCATCACGCCGAAGCTGGCATACGGCTTGCCGCCCTTGGTGATGAACCCCGGGATGATGGTCTGGAAGGGACGCTTGCCCGGCGCGTAGCCGTTGGGATGGTTCTTCTGCAGCACGAACATCTCGCCACGGTCCTGCAGGATGAAGCCCAGCCCCGGCGGCGCCATGCCGCTGCCCATGCCGCGGTAGTTGGACTGGATCAGCGAGACCATCATGCCGTCGGCGTCGGCCACGGTCATGTAGATGGTGTCGCCCTCCTCCAGCTGCTTCGGCGTGCCCGGCTGCACTTCCTTCAGCGCCTTGTCCATCGAGATCAGCGCGCGGCGCTGTGCGGCGTAGTCCTTGGAAATCAGCTTCTGCACCGGCGCCGGCTGGAACGCCATGTCGGCATAGAAGCGCGCGCGATCGGCGAAGGCCAGCTTCTTCGCTTCAACGAACAGGTGCACATGCTCCGGTGAACCGAACGGAATCTTGGAGAAGTCGTAGCCTTCCAGCACGTTGAGGATCTGCAGCGCGGCGATGCCCTGGCTGTTCGGCGGCAGCTCCCACACGTCGTAGCCACGGTAGTTGCTGCTGACCGGTTCGACCCACTCACCGTGGTGGTCGGCCATGTCCTGGTAGCTCAGGAAGCCGCCGTTGGCCTTGAAGTAGTCGCCGATGGTGCGGGCGATATCGCCCTTGTAGAAGGCATCACGACCGCCGTCGGCGATTTTCTGCAGCGTGCTGGCCAGATTCGGGTTCTTCCACATCTCGCCCTTGCGCGGGGCATGGCCGTTGATCGTGAACTGTTCCTTGAAGCCCGGGTACTGCGACAGCTTGGGCACCGAGCGGTCCCAGTAGTAGGCGATCACTTCGGCCACCGGGTGACCCTCGCGGGCGTAACGGATGGCCGGTGCCAGGTTGTCCGCCATCGGCTTGCGGCCGAAGCGGTCGTGCAGTGCGAACCAGCCGTCGACAGCGCCCGGTACCGACACCGGCAGTGGACCGGTGGCCGGGATGTCCTTCAGGCCACGGCGCTGGAACTCGGCCAGGGTGAGCGACTTCGGCGAGCGGCCCGAGCCGTTGTAGCCGTAGAGCTTCTGCGTCTTCGGGTCCCACACGATGGCGAACAGGTCGCCCCCGATGCCGTTGCCGGTGGGCTCCATCAGGCCGAGCGCGGCGTTGGCGGCAATCGCCGCGTCCACCGCCGAGCCACCGCCCTTCATCACGTCCAGCGCGATCTGGGTGGCCAGCGGCTGCGAGGTGGCGGCCATCGCATGCGGGGCGATCACCTCCGAACGGGTGGCAAAGGTGTGGCCGGTGATGCGGTCGGCGGCGGAAGACAGTGCGGGCACAGCGGCCAGCAGAGCAGCGGCCAGCAGGGAACGGGCAAGGCGTCGGGACACGGTCGGGTTCCGATGGAAGGGTGGTCCCTCGATCTTCGCCGCTGCGGCCTGCATGCGGTATCGGGCAGAGGTCATGGACGTTGATCCTGGGGTGGGTGCGGAAGGTCCGCCCCCACCAAGGCGAAAATCCGCCGGATTCCGCGCAAAAACTGCCCTGAAAGGAGTGAATTCGGGTTCACCGAAACACTTTCAGCGGCAACCATCCTTGTGCCGCAAGCGATTGCGCTGGATGCACCGGAAACCGATAAAAAATCCGTCACGAGGGTTGACATCGCCGAAACGGTTGTGTTCCTCTCGATCACATGTTGCATCACAACACGCCACCGCGAACCCACATCGAAGCCGCCGACACCGGCGCCGCCTCGCTGCGTTCGATTCTTGTGCTCGTACTTATTACCCAACCAACAGGTGCGGGACGAGCCAGCGTGTAAGCAACAAACACACCGGAACTCTTCAAAAACCCGCACCCGCCCCGGTGCGGGTTTTTTCATTTCAGGACCTGGTTTCAGACGCAACCACCATGCACAACGCCCAACGCAAAACCCGGACCCACACCACCACGACGCCTCGTGGTGGCTGTGCCTGTGCGATGCGCGGCGCCTCCTCCACCGCTTTCCCCTGACCGGCCGGCACGTCACCTCGACGACCGGCCGTTCTTTTTTCTTCCCACCGCAAGGAACCTCCCCCATGAGCACCAACGACCTGCCCCAGACCAAGATCGCCGTCATCGGCTACGGCAGCCAGGGCCGCGCCCACGCACTGAACCTGCGCGAATCCGGCTTCGACGTGGTGGTAGGCCTGCGTCCGGGTGGCCCGACCGAAGCCAAGGCGCAGGCCGATGGCTTCACCGTGATCGCGCCCGCTGAAGCGGTGAAAGACGCCGACCTGGTCGCCGTGCTGACCCCGGACATGGTGCAGAAGAAGCTCTACAACGACGTGCTGGCGCCGAACATGAAGCAGGGCGCCTGCCTGCTGTTCGCGCATGGCCTGAACGTGCACTACGGCATGATCGAGCCGCGCGCCGACCTGGACGTGGTGCTGGTTGCGCCGAAGGGCCCGGGTGCGCTGGTGCGTCGTGAGTACGAGATCGGGCGCGGCGTACCGTGCATCTGGGCGGTCTACCAGGATGTCAGCGGCAAGGCTGCGCAGCACGCGCAGGCCTATGCGGCCGGCCTCGGCGGCGCTCGCGCCAACCTGATCCAGACCACCTTCAAGGAAGAGACCGAGACCGATCTGTTCGGCGAGCAGGCGGTGCTGTGCGGCGGTGCCTCGGCGCTGGTGCAGGCCGGTTTCGAAACCCTGGTCGAAGCCGGTTACCAGCCGGAGATCGCCTATTACGAAGTGCTGCACGAACTGAAGCTGATCGTGGACCTGTTCTACGAAGGCGGCATCTCGCGCATGCTGGAGTTCATCTCCGAGACCGCGCAGTACGGCGACTACGTCAGCGGCCCGCGGGTGATCGACGCCGGCACCAAGGCGCGCATGAAGGAAGTGCTGAAGGACATCCAGGACGGCACCTTCACCAAGAACTGGGTGGCCGAGTACGAAGCGGGCCTGCCGAACTACAACAGGTTCAAGCAGGCCGACCTGGAGCACCCGATCGAGAAGGTAGGCAAGGAACTGCGCGCCAAGATGGTCTGGTTGCAAGGACAGGCCGCGTAACCGCGCGGCCCTCCCCCACCCGCTTTGCAAGGTTCCCCCATGAACTCTTCGACACATCGCAGCGCGCCGCCCAACGGCGCGCGCTGGCTGACCCAGGCGCTGGAGGCCGAAGGCGTCCGCACGCTGTTCGGCTATCCCGGCGGCACCATCATGCCGTTCTACGACGCGCTGGTGGATTCGTCGCTGAAGCACATCCTGGTACGCCATGAGCAGGGCGCGGCGCTGGCCGCCAACGGTTTTGCCCGCGCCAGCAACCAGGTGGGTGTCTGCGTGGCCACCTCCGGCCCGGGCGCCTCCAACCTGGTCACCGGCATTGCCGATGCGATGCTGGATTCGGTACCGATGGTCTGCATCACCGGTCAGGTCGGCACGCCGCTGCTGGGCACCGACGCCTTCCAGGAACTGGATGTGTTCGGCCTGACGATGCCGATCGTCAAGCACAGCTGGCTGGTGCGCAGCGTCGATGACCTGCCGCGCGTGGTCGCCGATGCGTTCCGCATCGCCCGCGAAGGCCGGCCCGGCCCGGTGCTGATCGACCTGCCCAAGGACGTGCAGCTGGCCGATGCCAGTCATCTGCCAGCGCACGTGCCGAGCAGCATCGAGCCGCCGCCTGCGCCGGCCGAAGCGGCCATCGCCGAGGCCATCGCCGCACTGGCAGCCGCCGAAAAGCCGGTGGTCTACGCCGGTGGTGGCGTCGCGCTGGGCGACGCGGTGCAGGACCTGCGCGACTTCGTCGAGGCCAGTGCCATCCCCACGGTGATGACCCTGCGTGGGCTGGGCGCGCTACCGGCTAACCACCCGCAGTCGCTGGGCATGCTGGGCATGCACGGTACCCGCGCGGCCAACATGGCGGTGCAGGAAAGCGACCTGCTGCTGGTGCTGGGTGCTCGCTTCGACGACCGCGCCACCGGCAAGCTGGCCGAGTTCGCACCGTTCGCCCGTGTCGTCCACATCGATGCCGACGCCTACGAGATCTCCAAGCTGCGCAGCGCCGATGTCGCTGTGCCTGGCAATGTCGGCCATGCCATCCGTGCCCTGCGTGCGGCCTTCCCCTCCCCCAAGGCCCACCAGGACGCATGGCGCAGGCGCTGTGCACAGCATCGCGATCGTTTCGCAGCGCGCTACGACGCACCGGGCCAGCACATCTACGCCCCGGCGCTGCTGAAGCGCCTGAGCGAACTGGCACCGGCCGATGCGGTGATCGCCTGCGATGTCGGCCAGCACCAGATGTGGGTGGCGCAGCACTGCCGCTTCAACCACCCGCGCAACCACCTGACCAGTGGCGCGCTGGGCACCATGGGCTTCGGCCTGCCGGCAGCGATGGGTGCGCAGTTCGCCTGCCCCGATCGCACCGTGGTGCTGGTGTCCGGCGACGGCAGCTTCATGATGAACGTGCAGGAGCTGGCGACCATCGCGCGTTGCCGCCTGCCGGTGAAGATCGTGCTGCTGGACAACAGTTCGCTGGGCATGGTGCGGCAGTGGCAGGAGCTGTTCTTCGCCGAGCGTTACAGCGAGATCGACCTGTCCGACAACCCGGACTTCGTGGCACTGGCGCAGGTGTTCGGCATCGCCGCCACCCGCATCGACAACCGCGACGACGTGGAAGGCGGCCTGGCCGCACTGCTGGCCGAACCAGGCCCGGCGCTGCTGCACGTGGCCATCGATGCACGCGCCAACGTGTGGCCACTGGTGCCGCCGAACACCGCCAACAGCACGATGCTGGAAAGCAATCCCGCCCACGCCCGCCAGGAGACCCCCAATGCAATACCGGCTTGACCTGGTGCTGCACCCGGCCGAAGGCGCGCTGCTGCGCGTGATCGGCATGGCCGAACGCCGTGGCTTCGCGCCGCGTGCGATCAGTGGTGCGCCGGTGGCCGCCGACGATGGCCGCTGGCACCTGCAGCTGGTGGTGGATGGCCAGCGTCCGGCGGAAACGCTGTGCCGGCAGATCGAGAAGATCTACGACTGTGTGTCCGTGCAGGTCACCGCCGTGGAAGGAGCATCCGTATGAACACCCGTACCGTAGCGACCACGGTGCCGGTACGGAGGCGTCTTCTTCGCCGCCCGCGCCCGCATGCGGCGGTCTTCTGCACTGCGCTGGTGGCCCATGCCGGCCGCTGACACCAGCCAGGAAAGCGATGTCGGCGACGTAAGCGTCGCCGACGTACTGGCGGCGCAGGCTCGTCTGCGCCGCTTCCTGCCGCCCACCCCGCTGCACCATGCCGAACGCTTCGGTACCTGGCTGAAGCTGGAGAACCTGCAGCGCACCGGTTCCTACAAGGTACGCGGCGCATTGAATGCGCTGCTGGCCGGCCGCGAGCGCGGCGATACCCGGCCAGTGATCTGCGCCTCGGCCGGCAACCATGCCCAGGGCGTGGCGTGGGCGGCCTACCGCCTGGACGTGCCGGCCATCACCGTGATGCCGCATGGCGCGCCCGCCACCAAGATCGCCGGCGTCGCCCACTGGGGCGCGACCGTGCGCCAGCACGGCACCAGCTATGACGAGGCCTACGCCTTCGCGGTCGAACTGGCACAACGCCACGGCTACCGCTTCCTGTCCGCGTTCGACGATGCCGATGTGATCGCCGGCCAGGGCACGGTCGGCATCGAGCTGGCCGCGCACGCGCCGGATGTAGTGATCGTACCGATCGGCGGCGGCGGCCTGGCCTCCGGCGTTGCGTTGGCGCTGAAATCGCAGGGCGTCCGCGTGGTGGGCGCGCAGGTGGAGGGTGTCGATTCGATGGCACGCGCGATCCGCGGTGACGTGCGCGAGATCGCCCCCGTTGCTTCGCTGGCCGACGGCGTGCGGGTGAAGATTCCCGGCTTCCTGACCCGCCGCCTGTGCACCTCGCTGCTGGACGATGTGGTGATCGTGCGCGAAGCCGAACTGCGCGAAACTCTGGTCCGCCTGGCACTGGAAGAACACATCATCGCCGAGGGCGCCGGTGCGCTGGCGCTGGCCGCCGGCCGCCGCGTCGCCGGCCGCCGCAAGTGTGCGGTGGTCTCCGGCGGCAACATCGATGCCGGCGTCCTGGCCGGCCTGCTCACCGACATCCGCCCGCGCCCGCCACGCAAACCACGGCGACGGCGCAGCGAAACACCGCGCTCGCCCGCCAAGGCCAGCGCCATCGCCTCCCCCACCTCTTCCCCTTCCCCCCTGCAAGCCGTCGCACCCGCTGTCGAGGAGATTTCCCTGTGACCACCATCGAACGAATTACCACCCCGCGCATCCGCATCTTCGACACCACCCTGCGTGACGGCGAGCAGTCCCCCGGCTGCAGCATGAGCCCGCCGCAGAAGCTGGTGATGGCGCGTGCGCTGGACGAACTGGGCGTGGACATCATCGAGACCGGCTTCCCGGCCAGCTCGCAGTCCGACCGTGAGGCGATGGCACTGATCGGCCGCGAACTGCGCCGCCCGAGCCTGACCCTGGCGGTGCTGTCGCGCTGCCTGCAGGCCGACATCGAAACCTCCGCACGTGCGCTGGAGGCCGCTGCCAACCCGCGCCTGCACGTGTTCCTGTCGACCAGCCCGCTGCACCGCGAGCACAAGCTGCGGATGACCCGCGAGCAGGTACTGGAGTCGGTACGCAAGCACGTATCGCTGGCCCGCTCCTATATCGACGATGTCGAATTCTCGGCCGAGGATGCCACCCGCACCGAGCTGGACTACCTGATCGAAGTCGCGCGCGTGGCCATTGCTGCCGGCGCCACCACCATCAACCTGCCCGACACCGTCGGCTTCACCACGCCGGAAGAGATCCGCGCGATGTTCCAGCAAGTGATTGCCGGCGTGGCCGATGTGCCAAACGCGGCCAACGTGATCTTCAGCGCGCACTGCCACAACGATCTGGGCCTGGCCGTGGCCAACTCCCTGGCCGCCATCGAAGGCGGCGCGCGCCAGGTCGAGTGCACCATCAACGGCATCGGCGAGCGCGCCGGCAACTGCTCGCTGGAAGAGATCGCGATGGTGCTGAAGGTGCGCCAGGCCTTCTACGAACAGGACAGTTCGATCAACACCCCGCGCATCGTCGGCACCTCGCAGCTGCTGCAGCGTCTGGTCGGCATGCCGGTACAGCGCAACAAGGCCATCGTCGGTGCCAATGCCTTCGCCCACGAATCGGGCATCCACCAGCACGGCATGCTGCGCCACCGCGGCACCTACGAAATCATGCGTCCGGAAGACGTGGGCTGGGAGGATTCGCAGATGGTGCTGGGCCGCCACAGTGGCCGCGCCGCCGTCGAAGCGCGCCTGCGTGCGTTGGGCTTCTGGCTGGACGAAGACGAACTGAAGCTGGTGTTCGAGCAGTTCAAGGGCCTGTGCGAACAGCAGCGCGTGGTCACCGATGCCGACCTGCAGACGCTGATGCAGGGTGGCTCCAACGCGCAGGGCTATCGCCTGGCGTCGATGACCATCAGCGACGTCGGCAGCCGCGCCAATGCGCTGGTGGAACTGTCCGACCCGGACGGCAACCGCGTGGCCGAGACCGCGCAGGGCGATGGCCCGGTCGATGCGCTGTTCGGCGCGCTGTCGGCCGCTACCGGCGTGCAGCTGATGCTGGACAGCTACCACGTGCACAGCGTCGGCATCGGCGCCGATGCGCGCGGCGAAGCCAATCTGAGCGTGCGCCACGAGGGCGTGGAGTACGACGGCACCGGCACCAGCAAGGACATCATCGAAGCCTCTGCGCTGGCCTGGCTGGATGTGGCCAACCGCCTGCTGCGCCAGCGCCAGGCTGCCGCCCACAGCAACACCGACGTTGCCACCCCCGCCACCGCCTGAGGACCCCGCCATGAGCGCCTTCGACACCCCCACCCCGACCAGCGCCGCTGGCCAGCAGTGGAACGCCCAGGATTATGCGATCGACGCCGGCTTCGTGCCACTGCTCGGCGGCGCGGTATCGCGCCTGCTCGACCCGCGCGCCGGTGAACGCATCCTCGACCTGGGCTGTGGCGATGGCGTGCTCAGCACTGAGCTAGCGCTCAGCGGCGCGCACATCCACGGCGTGGATGCCTCGCCGGAGCTGGTGATCGCCGCGCGTGCGCGCGGCGTCGATGCGCAGGTGATGGATGGCCACGCGCTGTCGTTCGACAGTGAGTTCGATGCGGTATTCAGCAACGCAGCGCTGCATTGGATGAGCAACCCCGACCGGGTGCTGGAAGGTGTGCGCCGCGCCCTGCGCCCCGGTGGCCGCTTCGTTGCCGAGTTCGGCGGCCATGGCAACGTGGCCACGATCATCGCGGCGGTCCAGGCCGCGCGCGTGGCCCATGGCCACGGCGCCAGCGCATTCCAGTGGTACTTCCCCACTGCCGATGCCTACGCCGACCGCCTGCGCCAGCATGGCTTCCAGGTGCAGCTGATCGAGTGCACGCCGCGACCGACCGCACTGCCGACCGGCGTGGCCGGCTGGCTGCGGGTATTCGCCGCACCGCTGCTGGACGACCTGTCGGCCGAGGCGCGCGCCACCGTGCGCGAGGCGGCCACCGCGTTGCTGGCCGGGCTGCCGCGCAATGCCGCGGGTGAGCCGCTGGCCGACTACGTGCGCCTGCGCGTGCTCGCCCGCCGCCGCTGACTTGACCGTTCCGCTTTCTTTATTGATGTTCGCTCTCTCGTACTTCTGCCAGGCATACGCATGACTTCCGCACCCCGCACCCTGTACGACAAACTGTGGGACGCCCACGTGGTGGTTCCCGAATCCGACAGCGCCCCTGCCGTGCTGTTCATCGATCTGCACCTGATCCACGAGGTCACCTCGCCGCAGGCCTTCACCGAGCTGCGTTCGCGTGGCCTGGCGCCGCGCCGCCCGGATCGCACCAAAGCGACGATGGACCACTCCACCCCGACCCTGCCGGCCGGTGCCGACGGCACGCTGCCCTATGCCAGCGCCGCCTCCGAAGCGCAGGTCGCCACCCTGGCGCGCAACTGCGCCGAGTACGGCATCGAACTGTTCGACATGGCCTCGGACAACCGCGGCATCGTCCACGTCATCGCCCCGGAACAGGGCTTCACCCAGCCCGGCATGACCATCGTCTGCGGCGACAGCCACACCTCCACCCACGGTGCATTCGGTTCGCTGGCGTTCGGCATCGGCACCAGCGAAGTCGGCCACGTGCTGGCCACCCAGTGCCTGCTGCAGCGCAAGGCGAAGACCTTCGCGATCACCGTCGACGGCCCGCTGGCGCCCGGCGTCGGTGCCAAGGACGTGGTCCTGCACATCATCGGCGTGATCGGCGTCAACGGTGGCACCGGCCACGTCATCGAGTTCCGTGGCAGCACCATCGAAGCGATGGACATGGAACAGCGCATGACCCTGTGCAACATGTCGATCGAAGCAGGCGCGCGTGCCGGCATGGTCGCCCCCGACCAGGTCACCTTCGACTTCGTGGCCAACACCCCGCGCGGCCCCAAGGGCGCCGACTTCGACGCTGCCGTGGCGCGCTGGCAGCAGCTGCGCAGCGACGAAGGCGCGCGCTTCGACAGCGAAGTGCGCATCGACGCCGCCGACATCCGCCCGACCCTGACCTGGGGCACCCACCCGGGCACGGCCATCGCCGTGGACACGCCGATTCCGGCCGCCAACGATGCCGCCGCGCAGAAGGGCCTGGACTACATGCACTTCCAGGCCGGAAAGGCGCTGGCGGGCACGCCGGTGGACGTGGTGTTCGTCGGATCGTGCACCAATGGCCGCCTGAGCGACATGCGCGAAGTGGCGCAGGTGCTGCGTGGCCGCCACGTCGCCGACGGCGTACGCATGCTGGTGGTGCCGGGCTCGGAAATCGTCAAGCGCCAGGCCGAGGCCGAAGGCATCCACGAGATCGTGCGCGCGGCCGGTGCCGAGTGGCGCGAGCCGGGCTGCTCGATGTGCATCGCCATGAACGGCGATCTCGTGGCTCCCGGCCAGCTGGCGGTGAGCACCAGCAACCGCAATTTCGAGGGCCGCCAGGGCCCCGGTTCGCGCACCCTGCTGGCCTCGCCGATGACCGCTGCGTGGGCCGCGGTGAAGGGCCAGGTGGCCGACACCCGCGAGCTGTTCGTACAGGAGGTGGCGTGATGGCCGGTTTCCGTACCCTGACCTCGTCCAGCGTGGTGCTGGCGCAGACCAACATCGACACCGACCAGATCATTCCGGCGCGGTTCCTGTCCACCACCGAACGTGCCGGCCTCGGCCGCAACGCGTTCAATGACTGGCGCTGGCAGGCCGACGGTTCCCCGGTGGCCGACTTCGCCTTCAACCAGCCACACAACGCTGGCCGCAGCATCCTGCTGGCGGGCCGCAACTTCGGCTGCGGTTCCTCGCGCGAGCATGCACCATGGGCGCTGACCGACCTCGGCCTGCGTGCCATCGTCAGCAGCGAGATCGCCGACATCTTCCGCGGCAACTCGCTGAAGAACGGCCTGCTGCCGATCGTGCTGGACGAGGCCGATGTGCAGGCGCTGATGCAGCGCCCGGACGACGAGCTGACCATCGACGTGGCCGCGCGCGAACTGCGCACGCCAGATGGTCGCGTCTATTCCTTCCCGCTGGATGGCTTCTCGCAGACCTGCCTGCTGGAAGGTGTCGACCAGTTGGGGTATCTGTTGGGCCGTGTCCCTGAAATCGAACGCTACGAGAGTGAGCATGCACGCTGAAATTGTTGTCCTGCCCGGTGATGGCATTGGCCCGGAAGTGGCCGCCGCGGCAGTCGCCGTCCTGAAGGCCGTCGCCGAACGCTTCAACCACACCTTCACCTTCAGCGAGCACGACATCGGTGGCGTCGCCATCGATCGCCATGGCGAGCCATTGCCCGCCTCTACGTTGACCGCCTGCCAGGCCGCCAACGCCGTACTGCTGGGTGCAGTCGGCGGCCCGAAGTGGTCCGACCCGAATGCCAAGGTGCGCCCGGAGCAGGGCCTGCTGGCGATCCGCAAGGCGCTGGGCCTGTATGCCAACCTGCGCCCGGTGCGTACCCATGAAGCCGCCCTGCACGCCTCGCCGATCAAGGCCGAGCTGCTGCAGGGGGTGGACTTCGTGGTGGTGCGTGAACTGACCGGTGGCATCTATTTCGGCGACAAGACCCGCGACGCCGACAGCGCCAGCGATCTGTGCCGCTACACCGTGGCCGAGATCGAGCGCGTGCTGCGCAGTGCGTTCCGTCTGGCGCAACAGCGTCGCGGCAAGGTCACCTCGGTGGACAAGGCCAATGTACTGGAAACCTCGCGCCTGTGGCGTGACGTGGCCGCGCGCATCGGCCGCGAGGAGTTCCCGGACGTTGCGCTGGAGCACCAGCTGGTCGATTCGATGGCGATGCACCTGCTGGCCAAGCCGCGCGAGTACGACGTGATCGTCACCGAGAACATGTTCGGCGACATCCTCACCGATGAGGCGTCGATGCTGGCCGGCTCGCTGGGCCTGCTGCCCTCGGCCTCGCTCGGCGAACCTGGTGCGGTCGGCATCTACGAGCCGATCCATGGTTCGGCCCCGGACATCGCCGGCAAGGGCATCGCCAATCCGTACGCGACGATCTTCAGCGCCGCGATGCTGCTGCGCCATTCGTTGGGGCTGGAAGCGGAAGCCGCCGCGGTGGAAGCCGCCGTGCACGCCGTGCTGGATGATGGTGTGTTCACCGCCGACCTTGCCGCCAAGGGCCAGGCCGTCAGCACCGCTGCCGCCACCGACGCGGTGCTGGCCAAACTCAACTGATCCGATAGCGCCACGCCATGCGTGGCGCCCCTCCCTTTGGACATTGTGCGCAGCCACCCATGGGGTGGCTCTACTGTAGATCCACGCCATGCGTGGATGCGCCATCCGTGCCAACCAAGGTTGGCACCCACCACCGCAGTAGAGCCACGCCC
Organism: Stenotrophomonas mexicanensis; assembly: GCF_032911605.1. Lineage (NCBI taxonomy): Bacteria > Pseudomonadati > Pseudomonadota > Gammaproteobacteria > Lysobacterales > Lysobacteraceae > Stenotrophomonas > Stenotrophomonas mexicanensis. The sequence goes on along the minus strand of NZ_JAWJTG010000042.1, from coordinate 30,011 downwards.
TGCGTGGCTGCGTTACTTGGTGGTGTAACCGCCATTGACGAGGATGGTCTGCCCAGTCATCCACCAGCCATCGGTCACGAGGAAGCGGATCCACGGCACGATGTCGGCGATGTCGGTCAGGCCAGTGCGGGTGAATGCCGACAGCGCCGCCGCGGTCTTGTGATACGCCTGCGCGTCGGCACTCTCGGCCGGATAGAAGAACGGCGTGTCCATCGGACCGGGGCCGATCGCGGTCACCGAGATGCCGCGCTCACCGAACTCCTTCGACGCCGCACGGGTGAAGTGCTCGACCGGTGCCTTGGTGCCGGCATAGCTGGAATAGAACGGCGTGAAGGCGCCCAGCAGTGAGGTGACCAGGGTGCAGATGCGGCCACCGTCATTGACGTGGCGGCCGGCCTCCTTCAGGAAGAAGAAGGCAGCCTTGGCGTTGACCGCACTCATTTCGTCGTACTCCGCTTCGCTGATTTCCAGCAACGGCTTCTTCAGTACCTTGCCGACCGTGTTGATCGCGATGTCAGGGCGACCGACCGCTGCCACGGCATCGGCGAACAGGCGCTCCATCGCTGCCGCCGACGTCAGGTCACCCTGCAGGGCAACGGCCGTACTGCCGGCGGCCTGCACGGCCGCGACGGTCGCCTCTGCATCGGCCTGGGTGGCGGTGCTGTTGTAGTGGATGACGATGGCTTTGGCGCCCTGGCTGGCGAAGTCGCGGGCCAGCAGGCCGCCCAGGTTCTTGGCGCCACCGGCGATCAGCACGGTCTTGCCCTTGAGGGAATGGTCGGTCATGGCGTTTGTCTCAGGAGGGGGCTGCCCGGGGTGGCAACCCTGCCCTGACGACGATATCGTGCAGAAAATGCGGATAAAGCCCGCCACATTGACTTAACTTTCCAGAATAGGCGAACAATGGACCGGATCGATCGCTTCCGCATCTTCACCCGGGTGGTGGAATGCGCCAGCTTCACCCGCGCCGCCGACCAGCTCGGCCTGCCCCGCTCCACCGTTTCCGCGGCGGTGGCCGAGCTGGAGCAGCGGCTCGGCACCCGCCTGCTGCAGCGCTCGACCCGGCGGGTCTCCACCACCCACGACGGCGACGTGTTCCATGCCCGCTGCCTGCGCCTGATCGCCGAAGTTGAAGACGCCGAATCGCTGTTCCGGCAAGACGATGCGCAGCCGGTGGGCCTGCTGAAGATCGATGTGCCTAGCCGGATCGGCCGCCGCATCCTCGCCCCGGCCCTGCCCGACTTCTTCGCGCGCCATCCGCAGGTTGAAGTGGACCTGGGCATGACCGACCGCGCGGTGAACCTGATCGAAGACGGCTGTGATGCGGTGCTGCGGGTCGGCCAGCTGGGTGACTCCAGCCTGGTGGCCCGCATGCTGGGACAGCTCGACTTCGTCAACGTCGCCGCGCCGGCCTACCTGCGCGAGCACGGTGTTCCGCGGCATCCTGCCGACCTGCAGCAGCACCGCGCGGTGAACTATGCATCGCCGACCACGGCACGGGTGGAACCGTGGGAATGGCAGGACGGTGGCCAGCTTCGCACGCTGCCGATGCCCGGCTGGGTGCGGGTGAACAGCGCCGAGGCCTCAATCGCGTGCTGCGTGGCGGGGCTCGGCCTGCTGCAGATTCCGCGCTACGACGTGCAGGCCGAACTGCAATCTGGTGCGCTGGTGGAAGTGATGCCACAGCACGTGGCGCAACCGCTGCCGGTGACCCTATTGCAACCGCATCGGCAGCACCGCGCGCAACGCGTGCAGGTGTTCATCGAATGGCTGCTGCCGGTGCTGCGGAACGGCCTGCAGCTGCAGTAGATCCAGGCCATGCGTGGATGCGCGCATCAGTGCCAACCAAGGTTGGCACCTACCAGGGCCAAGACCCGCTGCGGTAAATCCCCGCCATGCGTAGATGCGTGCATCAGTGCCAACCAAGGTTGGCACCTACCAGGGCAGTGGCCGCCGAACCCGGGGCGTTACGCCCCGGATTCGTCCGGCTTGACCCGGAACCACGCGGCGTACAGCGCCGGCAGAAACACCAGGGTCAGCACGGTGCCCACGATCAGGCCGCCCATGATCGAGATCGCCATCGAGCCATAGAACGCACTGCGCGAGAGCGGAATCATCGCCAGCACCGCCGCCAGCGCGGTCAGCACGATCGGGCGGAAGCGGCGCACCGTGGCATCGATGATCGAATGCCAGCGGTCATGCCCGGCATCGATGTCCTGCTGGATCTGGTCGATCAGGATCACCGAGTTGCGCATGATCATGCCGGCCAGCGCGATCGTGCCCAGCAGCGCCACGAAGCCGAACGGGGCGCGGAACAGCAGCAGGAACAGGGTCGCACCGATGATGCCCAGCGGCGCGGTCACCAGCACCATCGCCGCACGCGAGAAGCTGCGCAGCTGCAGCATCAGCAGCGTGGCCACCACCACCAGGAACAGCGGCATGCCGGCCTTGATCGAGTTCTGGCCACGTGCCGAATCCTCCACGGTACCGCCGGTTTCCAGCAGGTAGCCATTCGGCAGTTCGGCACGGATGCCATCCAGCGTCGGCAGGATCTGATGCACCACGTCCAGTGGCTGCATGCCATCACTGATGTCGGCGCGCACGGTCACCGTCGGCAGACGGTTACGGTGCCAGATGATGCCATCCTCGAAGCCGTACTCCATCGTCGCCACCTGCGACAGCGTGATGCTGCCGCCGTTGGCGGTCGGCATCGACAGGCTGGACAGCAGCTCCAGCTGGTTGCGTTCATCGGCCGGCCCGCGCAGCAGCATCTCGATCTGGCGGTTGCCTTCGCGATACACGCTCACCGACTGCCCGGCCAGCGAGCTGGACAGGAACTGGCTGACCTGGGCACTGCTCACACCCAGCGCGCGCGCACGCTCCTGGTCGATCACCAACCGCACCACCTTGCTCGGCTCGCTCCAGTCCAGGTTGACGTTCATCACGTGCGGGTTTTCACGCACCTTGGCCTCGACCTGCCGTGCGATCGCCTGCACCTTCTCGATGTGCTCGCCGGAGATGCGCATCTGCACCGGGTAACCGACCGGCGGACCATTCTCCAGGCGGGTGACGCGCATCTGCACGTCCGGGAACTTCGGGATCACCTCATGCAGCAGCCAGTCACGGGTGCTTTCGCGCGACTTGATGTCCTTGGCCAGCACCACGAACTGGGCGAAGTTGGTGGCCGGCAGCTGCTGGTCCAGCGGCAAGTAGAAGCGCGGCGAACCGGTGCCCACGTAGGACACGTAGTTGGCGATGCCATCGCGGTTGGACAGCAGCTTCTCCAGCTTCTCGGCCTGGGCCTGGGTCGAGCGCAACGACGCACCCTCGGCCAGCTCGATGTCCACCATCAGTTCCGGCCGGGTCGAATCGGGGAAGAACTGCTGCGGCACGAAGCGGAACATCATCAGCGAGAACACGAACAGGGCGATGGTCGCGGCGATCACCCACCAGCGGTGGCGCAGGCAGCCATCGAGGAAGCGACGGAAGCTGCGATAGAACGGGCGCTGGTACGGATCATGGTCGTGCCCGTGCTGCGGCGGCGCGATCAGGTTGGCCAGCGCCGGATAGCGGTCGGCCCACTGCTGGCGCTTGGCCAGCCAGCGCGCGGACAGGCTGCCCGGCTTCGGCGGCTGCGGATTGAACAGGTCCGGCAGCATCTTGTCGCCCAGGTACGGGATGAACAGCACCGCGGCAATCCACGACACCACCAGTGCGATAGTCACCACCTGGAACAGCGAGCGGGTGTACTCACCCGTGCTCGATGCCGCCGTGGCGATCGGCAGGAAGCCGGCCGCCGTGATCAGCGTACCGGTCAGCATCGGGAACGCGGTCGACTCCCAGGCGAAACTGGCCGCACGCAGGCGGTCGTAGCCCTGCTCCATCTTGGTGGCCATCATCTCCACCGCGATGATCGCATCGTCCACCAGCAGGCCCAGCGCCAGCACCAGCGCGCCCAGCGAGATCTTGTGCAGGCCGATGTCGAAGTAGTGCATGACGAAGAAGGTCATCGCCAGCACCAGCGGGATGGTCACACCTACCACCAGGCCGGTGCGCAGGCCCAGCGAGAAGAAGCTGACCAGCAACACGATCACTACGGCTTCGGTCAGCACCTGCACGAACTCGCCGACCGACTCCTCCACCGACTGCGGCTGATCGGACACCTTGCGAAGCTGCATGCCGGCCGGCAGGGTCTTCTGCAGGCGTTCGAACTCTGCATCGAGGTTGGCGCCGAGCTTGAGGATGTCACCGCCATCCTTCATCGCCACCGCCAGGCCGATGGCCTCTTCGCCCATGAAGCGCATCTTCGGCGACGCCGGGTCGGCGAAGCCGCGCTTGACCTCGGCGATGTCGCCCAGGTGCACGGTGCGGTCGCCAGCACGGATCGGGAACTGGCGGATGGCGTCGATGTCGTTGAACTGGCCGGTCACGCGCAGCTGCACGCGGTCGGTGGCGGTCTCGAAGAAGCTGGTGCCGGTGACCGCGTTCTGGTCGGCCAGTGCCTGCTGAACCTGCTGCATCGACACGCCCAGCGTGGCCAGGCGGGTGTTGGACAGCTCGATCCACACCTTCTCGTCCTGCAGGCCGACCAGGTCGATCTTGCCGACGTCGGGCACGCGCTGCAGCTCCAGCTGGATGCGGTCGGCGTAATCACGCATCACCGCGTAGTCGAAGCCCTTGCCGGTCAACGCATAGATGTTGCCGTAGGTATCGCCGAACTCGTCGTTGAAGAACGGACCGACGATTTCACGCGGCAGTGTCGGGCGGATGTCCCCCACACGCTTGCGCACCTGGTACCAGAGGTCGGGGATCTGCTTGGACCGCAGGCTGTCGCGCGCCATGAAGATGATCTGCGACTCGCCCGGCCGCGAATACGAGCGGATGAACTCGTACTCGCCGGTATTCATCAGCGCCTTCTCGAGCGGCTCGGTCACCTGCCGCGAGACCTGTTCGGCGGTAGCGCCCGGCCACAGCGTGCGCACCACCATCGCCTTGAAGGTGAACGGCGGATCTTCGGACTGGCCCAGATGCTTGTACGACCACGCACCGATCAGCGCGAACGCCAGCATCGCGAACAGCACCAGGGGTCGGTTGGCCAGCGCCCACTCGGAGAGATTGAAGCGGCGCACCGGCTTACTCCTTGGCCTTGGCGGCAGCGGCCGGCGCGGCCGGCTTCAGCACCGGACGGTTCTGCCGGTCCACGGCGATCACCGGCTGACCGGCACGCAGCAGATGGCCACCAGCAGCAACCACCCAGTCACCTGCGCTCACGCCGGACAGCACCGGCACGGTCTCGCTGCCAAACGCACCGGTGGTGACCGCTGCAGCCTTCAGCGTGCTGTTGGCCGGGTCGACCAGCCACACGCTGGCGGTACCGTTGGCACCGCGCTGCAGCGCGCCCAGCGGCAGCTGCAGGGTGCCGTGGCGGCCGGCGCTGCTGTAGACGCGTGCGCTCTGGCCCAGTTCGACATCGGCCAGCGCATCGGCGGCCAGGCTGACCCGGGTCGCGTAGGTACGTGCCTGCGGATCGGCGGCGGCGGCGATCTCGCGGATCGTGCCCGGCAGGCGCTGGCCAGGACGGTTCCACAGTTCCACCTCGACCGGCTGGCCCACTGCATAGTCGCGGATGGTGGCCTCGGGCAGGTCGATCAGCACTTCGCGCCCGCCATCGGCGGCCAGGTTGAAGATGGTCTGGCCGGCCGACACCACCTGCCCGGCCTCGGCCTCGCGGCTGGCGATCACGCCGTCGGCCGGTGCGCGCAGTTGGGCGTAATCGGCCTGGTTGCGCAGCACATCGAGGTTGGCGCGGGCGGCGTTGGCCTGGCCCTGTGCGGCCTTGAAGGCGGCGGACTGCTGGTCCAGCTGCGAGCGGCTGACCAGTTGCTGGTCGGCCAGCACCTGGTAACGCTTGAGGTCATCGCGGGCACGTACCAGATCGGCTTCGGCCGCAGCCAGCTGCGCCTGCGAGGCGCGGGCCTGCAGCGCGAAGTCGGCCACGTCCAGCTCGGCCAGCACATCGCCCTTCTTGACCCGCTGCCCGGCATCGACATGGCGCTTGACCAGGTTGCCACCGACGCGGAACGACAGCGGGCTTTCCTGCCGGGCACGCACCGTGCCCGGGAACGCCGCCGGGGCCTGCCCGGCCTGTTCGCCGGGGTGAACCACCAGCACCGGTACGGCCGCCTGTGGCGCCTGTTCCTGTCCCGAACAGGCTGCCAGCGCAGCCACCCACACCATACCGCCCATCCAGCGCACGATCTTCATCGGTCAACGTCCTGAAAACGCAGGGTTGCAACTAAGGGGGGAGCCGCGACTGCCGGCCCAATTTAATAAACCGGCCGGTATAGTATAAATATCGAACCGCTTGGTCTAGTATTGTCGTGATGAGTTCTCACACTTCCCGCAAGCCGTCGGCCAAGCCCGCTGCCAAGGCCGCCGGACCCGGGCGCCCCAAGGACCTCGGCAAGCGCGCGGCGATCCTTGAAGCAGCCAAGGCACTGTTCATCGAACAGGGCTATACCGGCGTGAGCATGGACACCATCGCCGCTCAGGCCGGCGTCTCGAAGCTGACTGTGTACAGCCACTTCGGCGACAAGGAGACCCTGTTCTCCGAGGCCGTGCAGTCAAAATGCATTGAAATGCTGCCTGATGCGCTGTTCGTGGCCGACGCGGACGGCCCCCTGCGCGACCAGCTGATCGGCATCGGCCTGGCCTTCTTCGAGCTGATCACCTCCGACGCAGCGATCTCGATCCAGCGCATGATGATGGCGCCGGAGACCGACGAACGCCTGCGCGAGCTGTTCTGGCAGGCCGGCCCGGAACGTACCTGCGAGGCCCTGGCCGATTTCCTGCGCGCGCGCGGCGAACGCGGCGAACTGGACATCCCCGACTATTACCTGGCTGGCCAGCAGTTCCTGACCCTGGTCAAGGGCGAAGTGCACATGCATATGATGTGCGGCATGCCACTGTCACCGGTGGAGTGCGACCCTCTTGCCCATGTGACCGCCAGCATCGACTTCTTCCTGCGCGCCTACGCGCCGCGAGGGGCCGGGACGGCCGGATAACCAAAACTGAACGAACCGGAGGTCGCGATGACTTCCGGCACTGCGACCCCGGCCACCCGGCAGCTGATGCTCTGGGCGCGCCGCCGGCCTCCGGCACCGGTAAAATGGCCGGCCCACTGCGCTGGATTTGAACCTCATGACGATTGATTACGCCCACGCCCGCGAACTGATGGTGGAACAGCAGATCCGTCCCTGGGACGTGCTGGACATCAAGGTGCTCGACGTCCTGGCCCGCCTGCCGCGCGAGGCCTTTGTCGCCGATGCACACCGGGCACTGGCCTATGCCGATGTTGAACTCCCGATCGGCCATGGCCAGAAGATGATGAAGCCGGTCATCGAGGGCCGTACCCTGCAGGCACTGGATCTGCAGCCGGGTGACGAAGTGCTGGAAATCGGCACCGGCAGCGGCTTCCTGGCAGCCTGCATCGGCGCGCTGGCGCGCGACGTGCTGAGCCTGGAGATCGACCCGGAACTGGCCGCCGCCGCGCGCGCCCGCCTGGACGCTTCCGGCCTGGGCACCAACGTCCGCGTGGAAGTGGCTGACGCCCTGTCCTGGCAGACCGAACGCCGCTTTGACGTGATCTGTGTCACTGGTGCGGTCGACGTGGTGCCGTCACAGTTCGCCTCGTGGCTGCGTCCGGGTGGTCGCCTGTTCGTGATCCATGGCCGTTCGCCGGCGATGGAGGCCCTGCTGGTCAAGGCCGACGGCAGCACCGAGTCCCTGTTCGAGACCGATATTGATTACCTGCGTGGTGCCGCCCCGGCCCCCCAGTTCCACCTCTGAGTCCAAGGAAGCCGCAATGATCCGCCGATCCCTCGCTGTTGCGCTGGCCACTGCCCTGCTGCCGTTGTCCGCCCATGCCGCCGACCTGCTGCAGGTCTACGAAATGGCGCGCAATGGCGATCCGCAGCTGTCCGCCGCCGAATCCACCCGGCTGTACGACAAGGAAGGCGCCGTGCAGGCCCGCGCTGCCCTGCTGCCGCAGATCAACGGCCAGGCCACGCTGAACCGCTCGCGCAGCGAGGCGGACCATGACGCCAACACCGGCACCGTGACCAGCAAGCGCCGCAACTACACGATCGAAGGGAGCCAGACGCTGTTCAACTGGACCCAGATCAACAACCTGCGTTCGCAGCGCGAGCTGAGCAAGGCGGCGGACTTCACCCTCGATTCGGCCAACGACAGCCTGATCGTGCGCACCTCGGCGGCCTACTTCAACGTGCTGGTGGCGATCGAATCGCTGAACGCCGCACAGACCAATGAAGCGGCCGCGAAGAAGCAGTTCGACTTCGCCGACAAGCGCCTGGAAGTGGGCCTGGCGCCGATCACCGACGTGCACGAAGCACGCGCCCAGTACGACCAGGCGCGTGCCAACACCATCGTTGCGCAGAACACCCTGGCCGATAACTACCAGGCCCTGACCGAACTGACCGGCCAGCCGGTGGTCAACCTGCGCGGCCTGCCGGCGGACTTCCGCCCGGAAGTGCCGGCCAACCGTGGCAACATCGATGAGCTGGTGCACCAGGCCACCAACCAGAATCCGGCGCTGAAGGCCCAGGAACTGAAGGTCAGCGCCGCCGAGGCTGGCGTGCAGGCCGCTCGTGGCGGCCATTACCCGACCCTGTCGCTGGGCGGCAGCTGGGGCAAGAGCGCAACCTGGGGTGACAGCACCGGTGCCGGCTCGTTGTCGCCGGATGCACGCACCAACAGCATCGGGCTGACCCTGAGCGTGCCGATCTTCGCCGGTGGCGCCACCCAGTCCGGCGTGCGCCAGGCACTGGCCCAGCGTGACATCGCCCAGGATGGCTACGAGCAGCAGAAGCGTGCCCTGGACCGCAACACCCGCAATGCCTACCAGACTCTGGTGCAGGGCATCAGCGAAGTGGAAGCCCGCCGCCTGGCGGTGGTCTCGGCGCAGAGCGCGTATGACGCGTCGCAGGTCGGCCTGGAAGTCGGTACCCGTACCGTGCTGGACGTGATCCAGAACCAGCGCATCCTGTTCTCGGCGCAGCTGGATTATGCACAGGCCCGCTACACCTTCCTGCAGAACCGCCTGCTGCTGAGCCAGTCGCTGGGTGCGCTGGACGTGGCCGAGCTGCAGGACGTGAACCGCCTGCTGACCCAGGACGCGGGCAACCCGTCGACGACCACGCACTGAGTCGTCGCCCTGCCGGCAACGAAGAAGCCACCCGGGAGGGTGGCTTTTTTGTGGGCAGCGCGTACGGCCCCACCCATACATGGCGCAGATCCGCCGGCCGTCAGCCCGGCCACGCGCCTGCCCGCTCCACTGCGGCCAGCACGCACAGCGCCGCGGCCAGCGGCGCAAGCACCATCGCAGCACCCGGCATCGGCGCGCGCACACGCAGTACTGCCAGGCACAAAGCCGCCATCACCAGCAGGGTTGCCGGACCTGGCAGCACCGGCAATGCATCGACGGGCGTTCCCAACGCCAGCAGCGCCGCCAGCACCACGGTGACCGGTATCAGCCGTGTCCGGAACCCGGGCGCTTCATCCACGGCCACAGGCCAGAGCTGCGCTGCCAGCTGTGTGGCCAACGACAACAGCACCAGCAGCAGTGCTGCCAGCCCAGCCATGCCCGCCAGCGGCAGCAACGGCAGCAGCCACTGCAACTGCGGATGGCCCTGCAATGCCACCGACAACGGCCGCGTACCGGCCAATGCCGGGAACTCGACCAGGCCGGCCTGCAACGCCGCCAGCACGATCAGCAGCAGCATTGCCAGCAGCAGCGCGGCCGCCAGCAGCCCTGGTGACCGCGCACGCACCTGCGGGCCACGCCCAGGAAACCCCAATGCCAGACCCACACTTGCAAACACCGCCAGCAAGGGCACGCTTGCCGCCAGCACCCCGCCGGGGCCGAACCGATAGGGCGCGGTGGCGTCCGGCAGCCACGGGATCCAGTTCGCGTAGTGCACGTGGCGGACCGCCAGCGCCAGCAGCAACAGCCCAACACCGATCTTCACCGTCAACAGCACGCAGACCATCAGCGCGATGCGACGCGGAGGCAGCAACACGAACGCACCCAGCACCAGCAGGCTGGTGACGGCCATCACCGGATCCGGCAATGCGCTACCGGTTTCAATACCGCGACTGGCAAACACCGCGCGCGCGTGGCCCGCCATGGACTGCGCCACGCCGGCGCTGGTCACCACCAGCTCCAGCAGCAGCACAGCACCCAGCAGGCGCGCGACTGCCGTGCCCCAGGCGGCCCGCAGCGGGCCGTACAGGCCATCGGCTTCCGGGTGCTGCTGGTTCAGCTCGTGCAGGCAATACAGCATCGGCGCTGTGCCCAGTGCGGCCAGCAGCAGACTCAGTACGATGGCCGGGCCGGCCTGGGCGGCGGTGTACTGGCCGACCAGGGCGATCACGCTGCCCCCCAGCAACAGGGTCAACGCCACCAACGCGAAGTGATCCATTCCCAGCAGCGCGTGCCGGCCACGGCGGTTGTCGCTGTCCATCGCAAGCCCTCTTGATTCCGCCCATGCGCGGTCGACAGCAGGCTGGCAGCCTGCGCCAAAGGGCGGTATCAGAATCCGTACCGTGCGCATCGCGATGTGACCACAAACACGTTCGCAGCCACGCATCCGGTCCTGCTGCGACAGGAATCCGGCTGCTAAGCAGAATTGATGCAGTCGATCACGTCAGTCGGTCCACGTAGTGTCCGCCCTGGCGGTGTTGCTGCCCGGCTCAGCTGCGCGGCGGCGGCAGATGTGGCGCGACCAGCGCCAGCGTGCGCTGCAGGGCACCACGGCCATTGCTGACCAGCGTGCATCCAGCACGGGCCATGTCCTCGCGCGCCGCAGCGTCGCCCAGCAGGTGCTGCAGCAGGTCACCTACCGCCTGCACGTCCTCGCCGATCAGCAAGGCACCGGCCTCACGCATGCGCCGTGAGATCTCTGCGAAGTTGTGCAGGTGCGGGCCGGTCACAGCGGCAGTGCCCATCGCCGCCGGTTCCAGCAGATTGTGGCCACCGATCGGCTGCAGGCTGCCGCCGACGAAGGCGACCTGCGCGCAGGCATAGAACGGCATCAGCTCACCCAGGGTGTCGATGACGAATACATCCGTGCCGGCCTCCGGCCATTGCTTCGCGCGACGGGTCGTCACGTTCCAGCCCTGCTCGCGCGCCAGCGCCTCCACCTTCGGGAAGCGCTCGGGGTGCCGCGGCGCCCACAGCAACAACAGGTCGGGGTGCTGCTGGCGCAGGCGCCGATGCAGGTCGATCACCGCCTGCTCCTCACCATCGTGGGTACTGGCCGCGATCCACACCGGGCGCCCGGCGGGCACGCAGGCGTGGAACTGCTCGACGAAGCCCTGCACATCCGGCGTGGCGATATCGAACTTGAGGTTGCCCAGCGCCTGCACCTGTTCACGCGCAGCACCCAGCTGCACGAAGCGCTCGGCGTCGTCCTGCGACTGCGCGGCCACGCAGGTGACCGTGCGCAGCGCACGGCGGATCAGCGCCGCCAGCACCCGGTAACCGCGCAGCGAACGCGCGGACAGGCGGGCGTTGAGGATGTAGACCGGGATGCGACGGTCGCGGCAGCCGAACAGCATGTTCGGCCACAGCTCGGTTTCCAGGATCAGTGCCAGGCTGGGCTGGAAATGGCCGAGGAAGCGGTTGACGCTGCCCGGTACGTCGTACGGCAGATAGACATGGTCCAGCGCGTCTCCCCACAGCGCGCGCACGCGCTCCGAGCCGGTCGGGGTGATGGTGGTGATGACCCAGCGGATGTCCGGACGCTGCTGGCGCAGGGCATTCACCAGCGGCGCGGCGGCATTGACCTCGCCCACCGAGACCGCGTGCAGCCAGACCCGCGGCTGGCCGGTCGGCTGCGGATACGAGGCATAACGCTCGTCCCAGCGCCGGAAGTATTCACGGACCCGGAAACCGCGCCAGACCAGGTGGTACACGGTGATCGGCAGCAGGATGTAGAGCACGGCCGAGTACAGGCCGCGCAGGATCCATTCGACAGGGTCTTTACGCATGCGGCAAGGATACGGGAGCCCCCCGGGAAAGACACGCAGCCGGGTTGGTAGAATGGCGCCATGTCAGATGCCACCACCGCCGTCCGCCCGTCGCTGCGCGATCCCCGCAACTGGCCGATGTTCGCCGCCATGCTCGGCGCCTTCGCCATCGCCCGCCTGCCGTGGATGCTGCAGCGTGCGCTCGGCCGGGGCGTCGGCTGGATCAGCTGGCGCCTGCTCGGCAGCCGCCGTCGCGCCGCCGAGGTCAACCTGCAGCTGTGCTTCCCGGAGAAGGACGAAGCCTGGCGCCAGCGCCTGGTGCGCGACAGCTTCGACGCGCTGGGCGTGGGCGTGCTCGAGTGCATCCGCGCCTGGTGGGGCAGCATCGACCGCATCCGCCCGCAGGTGAAGATCGAAGGCCTCGAGCATCTGCGGCAGATGCAGGCCGAAGGCCGCGGCGTGCTGCTGGTCTCCGGCCACTTCATGACGCTGGAGATGTGCGGCCGCCTGCTGTGCGACTACGTTGACCTGTCGGGCATGTACCGCAAGCACAAGAACCCGGTGTACGAATGGGCGGTGAAGTTTGGCCGCCTGCGTTATGCCAAGGCGATGTTCGCCAACGAGGACATCCGCGCGACCGTGCGCCACCTGAAGAAGGGCGGCTTCCTCTGGTATGCGCCGGATCAGGACATGCGTGGCAAGGACACCGTGTTCGTGCCGTTCTTCGGCCATACCGCATCCACCATTACCGCCACCCACCAGCTGGCGCGGATGACCGGCTGCGCGGTGATTCCGTACTTCCACCGCCGCGAGGGCGGAAAGTACTTCCTGAAGATTGGCGCACCGCTGGAGAATTTCCCCAGCGAGGATGTGGAAGCCGATACCACGCGGGTCAACCAGGCCATCGAAGAGATGGTGCGCGAAGCCCCGGACCAGTACCTGTGGATCCATCGGCGGTTCAAGCGCCAGCCCGGCGGCCGGAGCGATTTCTACAAGTAGCGGTGGGAGGGATGGCTTCATCCACGCATGGCGTGGATTCAATGACGTGGGGCATTCTGAAGTAGATCCACGCCATGCGTGGATGCTCTTCGATTCCGTGCCGGGATTCACAACGGCCAGCGGCACCAGGCGTACGGGTACTCCCCCATCACGCACGCCAAGCCCGCACGGACCGGATTGGCCAGGATGTACATCGCCTTCTCGTGAAGGGATTCATCGCTGCGTACGGCGTGATCGTGGTAACCGAGCTGCCACAGCGCCCCTCGCCGCTCCAATCGCCGATTCAGCAGCCGGCTGCTGCGTGATTTGAGCAGGGCCATGCACTCGGCCAGGGTTCCCCCGCGCAATTCCATCAACCAGTGCAGATGGTCGGGCATCACCACCCAGGTGAAGCTGTGGCTCACGCCCTTGCGCTCTACAAAGCGCAGTGCCTCAACCAGAATCGCTACGTTGGAAGCATCGGCAAAGAAGGGTTCACGATCGAGGGTTACCGTAGTCAATGAATAGACGTTGCCGGTGCAGGAGTAACGACCGTAGCGGAGTCTTGGGCTGGCCATGGCCTCAGCGTGCGATACACACGGAGGCACGGCTAGTGGAGGTTGGCGCGTGTTTGCGTCGGTAAAGCCCCATCCACGCATGGCGTGGATCTACTACGGCGACGTTCGTTCGGTGACCGCCATGCACGCCATGGCGTGGATCCACCATGGGGGGTTTGTTCGGTACGTGGAGTAGAGCCACGCCATGCGTGGATGGACGATCACACCACCGTCGGCGTGTCGTCCGTTTCGCGGGCCAACAGGCTGCCGGCGAACAACGCGGCCAGCATCACCGTCAGGCCCCCCCAGAACGCGGAATAGAACGCCAGATGGGTATTGAGCGGGAATACGGTGACCGCCAGCGCCAGCATTGCCGGGCGCGCACGCTCACGGGCGGCGGCCGGTGCATATCGCCAGGCCCGCCAGGCCTGGGCCACCGCAGCCAACCACAGCAGAAGGCCGAGCACACCGGTTTCCGCCAGGATCTCCAGCACGATCTGATGGGCATGCAACGCCGGGGCATCGCCCCACACCGCCGGTTCGTCGCCAGACACGCAGGCCGGATAGGCATCGCGGAAACCGCGCGCGCCGACCCCGTTGATCGGGTGCTCTTCAATCATGCAGGCCGCGGCGTCCCAGATCCGCGCGCGCCCCGACAACGCCTCGTCGACACCGCGTTCGCTCCCCTCCCAGGCCATCGCCGTACGTGCGAAGCGCTCACGCAGCTGCGGCACGCTGGCGGTCAGCACACCCGCTCCGAGGACAGCGACCAGCCCCAGCAGCACCAACCGCTTCCAGCCGAACTGGCGCACGCCGCTGTAGGCCAGCACCAGCGCGAAGGTGATCCACGACGCGCGCGAGCCGGCCAGCAGCAGCACGCAGCCCAGCGCCGCCGCAGCCAGGACCCACCCTGGATTGCCGAAGCGGCGCGCCAGCGGCAGCAACAGGAACGGTGAGAGGCTGGCCAGGACCTGGCCGAACTTCAGGTTGCACGGCCCCAGCGCGCCACTGAGGCGATCGACCCATGCTGCCTCGCTGGCCGGGCACAACGCGTGACCGCTTACTGCAAACTTCAGTTGCTCAAGTGACCAGAACCACGGACTGGTACCCACGACCGCCTGCACCAGTGCATCCAGCGTCCACGCAGCGGTAATCAATGCGAGGCCACCGAAGGTCAGCCGCCGGCGTTCCGGCGTGGCCACGGCGATCGCCACCAGCCACATGAAGGGCAGGTAGCGCAGGCCGGCGGCCGCCTTGGTCCACGACGCCGCCGGATCGATCGCATCGAAGGCGGAGAACGCCTGCGGCAGCCAGTAACCGAGGAACAGGATCGAGGTCAGCGCCCACGCGGCGGGTGTCAGCAGGTGCGGGCGGCGCTGCAGGCGGCGCATGATCATGCGCACCGCGGCATAGAGCGCACCAAGACCCAGCACGGTTTCAGCGATGCCCGGCAATGGCCACAGCGCCACGTACGCCAGCACCCACCAGGGCGCCCAGCGCCCGGCGCGGTCCTCGCGCACGAGGGTTGCGGGGTCAGCCGGCGAGGTCGGCATAGAGGCGGAGGGTGTCGCGCTGCATGGCCTGCAGGGTAAACGGGATGCGGGTCGGCAAGGACGGCGGCTGCGCCAGCAGGGCCAGCGCACGTTCACCCAGCGCCCGTGCATCGCCCAGCGGCACGGCGCCGGCCGGCTGCAGCTGCTGCAGCAGTTCGCCGACGCCGCCATGGTCCCAGCCCAGTACCGGGCGACCGACCGACAACGCTTCGACCACGGTGCGGCCGAACGCTTCGGGCTTGTCCGAAAGCTGCAGCACCAGATCGCTGGCCGCATAGGCCTGGGCGATATGCGCGGTCGGCGTGCTGATCTGCACGGCGTCGGTCACGCCCAAAGCAGCCGCCTGCCGGCGCAGGTCGGCCACGTATGCTTCACGGCCGGGTTCATCGGTGCCCAGCATCCACAGCTGTGCCGGCACACCGGCCGCGCGCACATCCGCCAGCAACTGCAGCGCATGAGCATGCCCCTTCAGCCGGGTGCCCCGCCCCGGCAGCAGCAGCAGCGGGCCCTCAACCTGCGCCAGCCACGGGTAATCGGCTGCCAGCGCCAGTCGTGGCCGACGGTCGGCGCGGGCCACGCGGGGAAACTGTGCGACATCGACGCCGCGCGGAATCACCTGCAGCCTCGCTTCGGGAACCGTGGGGTAGTGCCGCTGCACATAGTCGCGCACGGTATTGGACACGCAGATCACGCGTTCACCGCTGGTCATCACCGCGCTGTAGCGGCTGGGCGAGTTCAACCCGTGCACGGTGGTCACCCAATGCGGGCGCTGTGCGGCAGGCATCGCGCGGATCGCGTACAGGCCCAGCCAGGCCGGCAGCCGCGAACGGGCATGCACGATGTCGGCGCCAACTTCAGCGAACAGGCGGCGCAGGGTCGGCAGGTGGCGCAGGGTCAGCAGCGATTTGCGGCCGATATCAAGGGTGAGGTGCTCGGCACCGCTATCGAGCAGCGGCTGCACCAGGCGGCCACCGGCGGAGACCACCAGCGCACGATGGCCGGCAGCGACCAGGGCCGCAGCAATTTCCAGGGTCGAGCGCTCGACACCGCCGGAGTGCAGCGCCGGCAGCAACTGCACCACGGTCAATCGGCGCATCGAAGGGGCGGCCGCTTAGTCGGCCAGCACGAACACGGAACCGCAGTACGGGCACTGCGCTTCGCCGTTGGGCTCGTCTTCGATCGGCAGGTACACGCGCGGATGCGAGTTCCACAGCGCCATTTCCGGGGTCGGGCAGCTCAGCGGCAGATCGCTGCGGTGCACGGTGTAGCGCTTCTCGGCGTTGGCGGGCGCGGTGGCGGTATGGCTCATGGCGGATGTCGATGAACGGGTTGCGAGGCCTGTGATTCTAGCATCTGGGCCGCCCCGACATTGCGCCGCAACGGGTCTTTGCGCGTACCGGGCCGATTCCCTGCGGCCTGCATGCCACCTCGGGACGGGGTGCCGGTGGAAATTCCCGATCGATCCTGCAGGTTCACGCCGAAAATCCGCCGACAACGATATTTCCCGCATTTGGATCGAACTAAATGGCACTTGTCAGGTTGCCACGGCTGTTGCAGGATCGGGCCAGGTCGTAAACCGGCCCACTCCAATCCGACCCGATCGCATGGCCCGCCCCCACCGGACCGGCATCGCCTCTTCCACTGCCATCCCGGCGGGCGGAGCGATGCTGTCCGTGGTGTCCGCCGATGCGGGTTCTGCCCGCCGCCTGCCCTTCCGGGAGACCCTTGCATGACCCTGTCCGATCCACGCCGCGCCCTGCTTCCGCTCGCCCTGGCCCTGGCCTGTGCGACTACCGCGATGCCGGTGCTGGCACAGGGACTGCAGACCTCGTTCGAACCGGGCCAGCCGGCTCCGGCACCGGCCGCAGGCGCACTGCAGGTCACGATCGGCAACGGCCCTGCTGCGCCTTACGCCGCCAAGCGCAATGCGGGCTACAGCGGCCTGCATGCACTGCGCTACAGCAGCGAAGGCGGCAGCGCGCGACGCGAGCTGTTCAAGGCGGACATGACCATCAAGGCCGATACCACCCTGTCGTGGCTGGTGCTGCCGGAGATCGTCGGCAAGGACACCGTGGCCTCGACCTATGTGTCACTGGACCTGCTGCTGGACGATGGCAGCCGCGTTTCGGCCAGCGCTGCACGCGACCAGCATGGCGTGGCCATCGGTGCGCGCGCGCAGGGCGATTCGAAGACGCTGTATCCGCAGCAGTGGGCGCGCAAGGCGGTGCGGCTGGGCGACGTGCCCGCGCTGAAGGGCCGCCGCGTGCTGGCGATCGAACTGGACGTAGCCAGTGCCGACGGTGCACCGGTCTCGGGCTGGATCGATGACGTGCGTCTGGACACAGTGCCACATCAGCAGCCAGCGCGCGTCTCCGACTGGGTGCTGACCACCCGTGGCACCCAGGCCAACGGCACCTTCTCGCGCGGCAACAATTTCCCGGCCACCGCGGTACCGCACGGATTCAACTTCTGGACCCCGGTGACCGATGCTGGCGCACTGAACTGGCTGTACCGCTGGAACGAACAGAACGACGCACAGAACCGTCCGCAGCTGCAGGCGCTTGCGCTGAGCCATCAGCCCAGCCCGTGGATGGGCGACCGCCAGACCTTCCAGGTGATGCCCTCGGCCAGCCGTGGCGTGCCGGAGGCCGACCGTCGCAAGCGCGCGCTGTCGTTCGAGCGCAGCCATGAAAGCGCGCGCCCGTATCGCTACGACGTGCGATTCGACAACGGCATCGCGGCCGCCATCGCGCCGACCGATCATGCCGCGCTGTTCCGCTTCGAGTTCCCCGAGGGCGGCGACGCCAACCTGCTGTTCGACAATGTCGATGCACGCGGTGGCCTGACCCTGGACGCTGCCACGCAGACACTGTCCGGCTACACCGATACGCGCAGCGGGCTGTCCAACGGCGCCAGTCGCATGTACGTGGTGGCCAGCTTCGACAGGCCGTGGCGCAGCAGTGGGCGCCTCAACACCGGCCGACCGACCGGTTACATCAAATTCGATGCCGGCAGCGACCGGCGGGTGACCATGCGCATCGCCACCTCGCTGATCTCGGTGGAGCAGGCACGGCACAACCTGGCCCTGGAAATGGCCGCCGCCGATACACTGGAAAGCGTGGCCGGCCGTGCGCAGGATGCATGGGATGCGCGCCTGGCCCGTTTCGACATCGGCGATGCCAGCGACGACCAGAAGACCACGCTGTACTCCAGCCTGTACCGTCTGTTCCTGTACCCCAATTCCGGCCATGAGAACGTGGGCAGCGCCGCCGCACCGGAATGGCGCTACGCCAACCAGGCCAGCGCCAGCGATGACAACACCGAGGGCAGCGCGACCCGCAGCTATGCCGCCGTGCGCGACGGCAAGGTATTCGTCAACAACGGCTTCTGGGACACCTTCCGCACCACCTGGCCGGCCTATGCGCTGTTCACGCCCGACGATGCCGGGCAGCTGGTGCAGGGCTTCATCGAGCAGTACCGCGCCGGCGGCTGGATCGCACGCTGGTCGTCGCCGGGCTACGCCGATCTGATGGTCGGCACCAGCTCCGATGTGGCCTTCGCCGATGCATGGCTGAAGGGCGTCGGCGGTTTCGATCCGGCCGAGGCCTATGCCGCCGCGCTGAAGAACGCGACCGTGGTGCCGCCGGACCGCCATGTCGGCCGCAAGGGCATGAACCGTTCGACCTTCCGCGGCTATGCCAGTGCCGACGTGCACGAAGGCATGTCGTGGACGATGGAAGGCGCACTCAATGACTTTGGCATCGCCAACATGGCCGATGCCCTGGCCAAGCGCGCGACCGCGCCCGCCGCACGCGAGCGCTACAGCACCGAGGCCGACTACTTCCGCCATCGCGCCGCCAGTTACGCGACGATGTTCGATCCGGCGGCAGGCTTCTTCCAGGGCCGCAAGGCCGATGGTCGCTGGCGCGTGGACGCAAAGGCCTACGATCCGCGCGTGTGGGGCCACGACTACACCGAATCCAATGGCTGGACCTTCGCCTTCACCGCCGCCCATGACGGCGAAGGCCTGGCCGCGTTGTATGGCGGCCGCGAAAAGCTGGCGGCGAAGCTGGATACCTTCTTCGCCACGCCGGAAACCGCGGACCCGGCACTGGCCGGCTCCTACGGCGGTACCATCCACGAGATGACCGAAGCGCGCGACGTGCGCATGGGCATGTATGCGCACAGCAACCAGCCGGCGCACCACATCCCGTGGATGTACCTGTACGCCGGGCAGCCGTGGAAGACCCAGCAGCACGTGCGCGAGATCCTGTCGCGGCTGTATGTGGGCAGTGAGATCGGCCAGGGCTACCCGGGCGACGAGGACAATGGCGAGACCTCGGCATGGTACGTACTGGCCTCGCTGGGCCTGTACCCGCTGCGCATGGGCGCCCCGGAGTACGTGATCGGCTCGCCGGCATTCGAGCATGCACGGGTGGAGCTGCAGGGTGGCGCGGTGCTGACCGTGAACGCGGCCAACAACTCGCGTGAGAACGTCTACGTGCAGTCGCTGAAGATCAACGGTACGCCGTGGACGAAGACCTGGGTGCCGCACGACCTGATCGCCAAGGGCGCGACCCTCGACTTCGTGATGGGACCCCGCCCCTCGCGCTGGGGCAGCGGCGTGGACGATGTGCCGCGCTCGTTGACCGCGCGCGGCCAGCACCCGCAGCTGCTGCACGACCTGCTCGGCAGCGGCGCGAAGGCGACGCTGGCCGATGGCCGTGCCCTGCCCGCGCTGGTCGATGACGATGCCGGCACCACGGTGGGTCTGGGCGCCGGTGCAACCATCGCGCTGACCGGCCTGGCCGAGGGCACCCCGACGATGTACACGCTGACCAGCGGTGACGGCCGCATACAGGGCGGTGAGTGGACGCTGGAGGCGCGCAACGGCGGCGGCAGCTGGGCCGTGCTCGACCAGCGCAGCGGCGAAGACTTCGAATCCGCCCGCCAGACCCGTCCGTTCCGCATCGCCAAACCTGGTCGTTACAGCGAGTACCGCCTGCGCCTGGCTGCACCGGCACGGCTGCCGCTGGCGGAGATCGAACTGCTGGCGCCCGGCACCGTACAATGAGCTGCATGCGCTTCCGTCTACTGCCTCTGGCCCTAGTTGCCCTGTCCTTCTCAAGCTTCGGCCAGACCCAGGCGTTCGATACGCAGCTGACCCGCGACGGCGTGACGCTGAACTACCAGGACGCCCGTGGCGCCCTGGCCGCACCGCAGCGCAAGCGGGTGATCGATACGTTCTTCTTCGCGTACCTGCGCGAACGTGCGGACTTCCATCCCGCTGCGCCGTCAATGGTGCGCATCGTGATCGATCCGGCCTACACCGGCATCGCCTTCGTCGGCGACAAGGACCAGGCAGCGACGATCACCATCAATCCGGGTTGGCTGGCGCAGCACCCGAACGACGTCGACCTGGTCACCCATGAGGCGATGCACATCGTGCAGGGGTATCCCGGCTATGGCGATGCACGGGTGCCGGGCTGGCTGGTGGAAGGCATCGCCGACTACGCACGCGACCGCTACGGCATGGACAATGCCGCGGCCGGTTGGGCACTGCCCGGCAAGGTCGAGAAGGGGCAGAACGTCGACAGCGGCTACCGTGTCACCGGTGCGTTCCTGA
The DNA here is from genome assembly GCF_032911605.1 of Stenotrophomonas mexicanensis. Taxonomy (NCBI): domain Bacteria; kingdom Pseudomonadati; phylum Pseudomonadota; class Gammaproteobacteria; order Lysobacterales; family Lysobacteraceae; genus Stenotrophomonas; species Stenotrophomonas mexicanensis. The sequence continues at coordinate 9,249 of NZ_JAWJTG010000042.1, read as the reverse complement.
AGTGGGCCGACGCCGAACACCCGGGCCTGGTGCTGGCACTGGACAAGGCCCTGCGCGATGGCCGCTATGCACCGGCGCTGTGGCAGAAGCACACCGGCAAGGCACTGCCAGCGTTGTGGGCGCAGTACGCCAAGCCGCGTTCGGCCGCACCGCCGCCGGCGCCGGCACGGCGCGGCAAGCGGCACTGACTGGGTGGTCGACTGGATATCGGGGCGACTGGGTAGAGTCGACTGTTAGTCGACTGCCCTTGATTCAGCCACCGAAAACCCCGCGCTTCGCGCGATAGTCGACCAACGGTCGACTCTACCTCGCTGCCTTCTACGCCTCAGCGCGACCGCACGAAGCCGGCGTAGAGCGCGAACAGCTGCTGGAAGTACCGCCGCGTCACTCGATTGCGCATGACACCCTCGCCCATGAAAAGTTGGTCGGGCCCAGGGTGGAAAGGCCGGTCCGGTCCCTTCCCACGGCCGGGCCGCGTGGGCGTATTGGGCCGCAATGGCGTTGCAGGGAAATGACCGGGTTGCGTAGTACGTGTGGCACAGCCCGGAGGTAGAGCCGGCCGCTGGCCGGCTGCCGTCGTGCGCCTGGACGTCATCGGGGTTGCCGGCCAGCGGCCGGCACTACCCGTTTCCGCTTTGCGGAAACAGAAACGCGCCCCGGGGGGCGCGCTTCTGCAGCTGACGCTGGAAAGAAGGCTTACGCCTTCTTTTCCGCTTCCAGCTGCTTGCGGATCTGCGCATCCACCGCCGCAATGGCGGTCATGTTCAGGATCCTGCGCGAGGTCGCGCTGGTGGTCAGGATATGCACCGGCTTGTTCACGCCCATCAGGATCGGGCCGATCGCCACGCCGTCGGTGAACACACGCACCAGGTTGTAGGCGATGTTGGCCGCTTCCAGGTTCGGCAGCACGAACAGGTTGGCACGGCCCTGCAGGGTCGAGCCCGGCAGCAGCTTCTGGCGCAGCGCTTCGTCCCATGCGGTGTCACCCTGCATTTCGCCGTCCACGTTCAGACGCGGGTTGCGCTTGAGCAGCAGCTCACGCACCTGGCGCATTTTCAGCGCGTCCTTGGAATCGTGGCTGCCGAAGTTGGAGTGCGAAAGCAGCGCCACCTTCGGCTCGATGCCGAACAGCTTCATGCGGTAGGCGGCCTGCAGGGTCGCTTCGCACAGCTGCTCGGCCGTCGGGTCTTCCTGCACATGGGTGTCCACGAAGAAGAACACGCCCTGCTGGTTGATCACGCCGGTCATCGCCGAAGTCGAGGTGACCTTCGGCTCCAGCGGCAGCACGCTGCGCACGTAACCCAGCTTCTTGTGGAAGCGGCCGACGATGCCGGTCAGCATCGCATCGGCTTCGCCACGGGCCACCATCACCGCCGCGATCAGGGTCGGGCGCGAACGCATCAGGTTCTTCGCCGCGGCCACGGTCACGCCACGACGGCCGGTCAGGCCGTGGTAGTACTGCCAGTACTCGTTGAAGCGCGGGTCGTCGTTGATGTTGGTGACTTCAACGTTCTCGCCGATCTTCAGGCGCAGGCCGAGGCGCTCGATGCGCGACTCGATCACTTCCGGGCGGCCGATCAGGATCGGGTGCGCCAGGCCGTCATCGACCACGTTCTGCACCGCCTGCAGCACCACTTCCTCTTCGCCCTCGGCATACACAACGCGCTGCTTGTCGCTGCGCGCGCGGTCGTAGACCGGCTTCATCATCAGGCTGGTGCGGTAGACGAACTGGGCCAGCTTGTCGCGGTAGGCGCCCATGTCGTCGATCGGGCGCGAGGCCACGCCCGAGTCCATCGCGGCCTGGGCCACGGCGGCCGACAGCTCCACCAGCAGGCGGCGGTCGAACGGGCGCGGGATCAGGTATTCACGACCGAAGCTCGGGGTCTCGCCGCCATAGGCCGAACCCATGTCGGTGGCCGCACGACGCGCCAGCGCCGCAATGGCGCGCACGCAGGCGATCTTCATTTCCTCGTTGATCGCGGTCGCGCCCACGTCCAGCGCACCACGGAACAGGTACGGGAAGCACAGCACGTTGTTGACCTGGTTCGGGTAATCCGAACGGCCGGTGCCGATGATCGCGTCCGGACGGGCGGCGCGCGCCAGTTCCGGCATGATTTCCGGAGTCGGGTTGGCCAGCGCGAAGATCACCGGATCCGGCGCCATGGTCTTGACCATGTCGGCAGTCAGGATGCCCGGCGCCGACAGGCCCAGGAAGATGTCCGCGCCGTCGACGATCTCGGCCAGGGTGCGCTTGTCGGTGTCGCGCGCATAGCGCTGCTTTTCCGGGTCCAGGTCGGTACGACCGATGTGGATCACGCCCTCGCGGTCGAAGGCCAGGATGTTCTCCGGCTTCAGGCCCAGCTGCACCAGCATGTTCACGCAGGAAATGCCAGCTGCGCCCATGCCCGTGGTCGCCAGCTTCACTTCCTCGATCTTCTTGCCGGTGATCGCCATGGCGTTGAGCACCGCTGCGCCGACGATGATCGCCGTGCCGTGCTGGTCGTCATGGAACACCGGGATCTTCATGCGCTCGCGCAGCTTGCGCTCGACCACGAAGCATTCCGGTGCCTTGATGTCTTCCAGGTTGATGCCGCCGAAGGTCGGCTCCAGCGAGGCGATGATGTCGACCAGCTTGTCCGGGTCGGTTTCATCCACCTCGATGTCGAACACATCGATGCCGGCGAACTTCTGGAACAGCACACCCTTGCCTTCCATCACCGGCTTGCCGGCCAGCGCGCCGATGTTGCCCAGGCCCAGCACCGCGGTGCCGTTGGAGATCACCGCCACCAGGTTGCCGCGGGCGGTCAGCTCGCTGGCCTGCTGCGGGTCGGCCTTGATCGCTTCACAGGCGTACGCCACGCCCGGCGAATACGCCAGCGACAGGTCGCGCTGGGTCAGCATGGGCTTGGTAGCGGAAACCTTGATCTTTCCCGGCGGGGACATCCGGTGGTAATCGAGGGCGGCCTGTTTGAAATCTTCGTTGGACATCGATGTGGGTTACATGAATGGGCAGAAGGGACAGGGGATGATACCCCCGTTGGAGCGTCTGGACCTGTCGCTATCCTGTCGCAGGCATGCTGCGACCGCACAATTCCGTGCCGTATGCGACGGTACCGCGACACCAGCTTCGGTGCGTCCCATGACAGCCATGGGACGCCTTGAAACGCCGCGGGGCCGTACCACTGTCGTGATCGGCCCCGCGGTACCACACACCTGGATCAGCCCCTGGCCGGCAGCGCCTCGGGCACGGCATCGACCAGCGGCGGCAGTTCGCTTTCGCGGCCGTCCAGCGCCAGCTTCAGGCGGTTGCGGTCCAGCGCCCCCTCCCAGCGCGAGACCACCACCGTGGCCACGGCATTGCCGATGAAGTTGGTCAGCGAGCGGCATTCGCTCATGAAGCGGTCCACGCCCAGGATCAGCGCCATGCCGGCCACCGGCACCTCCGGCACCACGGCCAGGGTGGCGGCCAGGGTGATGAAGCCGGCGCCGGTGACGCCGGCCGCGCCCTTGGAGCTGAGCATGGCGACCAGCAGCAGGGCAATCTGATGGCCCAGGGTCAGTTCGGTGTTGGTGGCCTGGGCGATGAACAGCGCCGCCAGGGTCATGTAGATGTTGGTGCCGTCCAGGTTAAACGAGTAGCCGGTCGGGACCACCAGGCCCACCACCGACTTGCTGCAGCCGGCGCGTTCCATCTTCTCCATCAGCGACGGCAGCGCCGACTCCGACGAGGAGGTGCCCAGCACCAGCAGCAGTTCGGCCTTCAGGTAGCGCGCCAGCTTGAACACCGAGAAGCCGCACAGGCGGCAGACCAGGCCCAGGATGACCGCCACGAACAGGAAGGCGGTGAGGTAGAACGAACCCACCAGCCAGGCCAGGTTGATCAGCGAGCCAACACCGTACTTGCCGATGGTGAAGGCGATTGCGCCGAAGGCACCGATCGGCGCGGCCTTCATCAGGATGTGCACCAGCTTGAACACCGGGGCGACCAGCGCCTCCAGGAAGTTCACGATCGGCTTGCCCTTCTCGCCCACCGATGCCAGCGCGATGCCGAACAGCACGGCCACGAACAGCACCTGCAGGATGTTGCCATCGACGAACGCGCTGAGCAGCGTCTTCGGGATGATGTCCATCAGGAAGCCGACCAGGGTCAGGTCATGCGACTTCTCGACGTAGCTGTGCACCGCGGTCTGGTCCAGCTCGGCCGGGTTGATGTTCATGCCGGCGCCGGGCTGCACCACGTGCGCCACGATCATGCCGACGATCAGTGCCAGCGTGGAGAAGAACAGGAAGTACGCCATCGCCTTGGCGAATACGCGGCCCACCGTGCGCAGGTGGGTCATGCCGGCGATGCCGGTGACAATGGTGAGGAAGATCACCGGCGCGATGATCATCTTCACCAGGTTGATGAAGGCATCGCCGAGCGGCTTCATCTTCTCGCCAATCAACGGTTCGTAGTGGCCAAGGATGGCGCCCAGGACGATCGCCACGATCACCTGGAAGTACAGCTGGCGATAGATCGGCAACGGCTTTGCAGGCACCGGTGCTGCGGTCGGGATGTGCATGGCGGACTCCGGAAGGGGCGTTTTCAGGCACGTACGGCCCCGGGACTGCACGGGAACCGATACCGTGGAAACTGATCGCAGGCCCTGTGCTGCACGCGCAGGGGGGTGCGACCAATGGACGCCTTTGTACGCGCCGAGCACGCTGGCGCAGATAACCTATTGGTACTAGCCCCCCGGTTCAGGTGGCCGTGGTGCCTACACTGGCGCCGCACCGCCCGATCACGGGGAGGCCGGTGGCCCGAGCTGAACGGCCGGGCGCGTCATTGCGAAAGTTCCGGCCCTTGCGGCCGTTGTTGTCCTGTCCACACGCAATCTGAGAGAGCCGCACCCAACATGCGCCCGATTCCCACCTTGCTGGCCCTGTCGCTGGCCGCGCTTCCCGCCTTCGCTTCGGCTGCCGATTTCGACAACTGGCCGACCAAGTACGCCTTCGGCGACGGCACCGAGTTGGCCGCTACCGCCAACATCGCCTACGACTACAACGATTTCTCCTCGGGCAGCGGCCTTGAGGACGACGACGCCGTGCGCCGCAAGGAATTCGGTGCGACGCTGAAGAAGAAGGGCGTCTACGACGCGATGGTCTATTACGACTTCCAGTCCGATACCTGGCTGGACGTGTTCGTGCGCTTCGAAAGCAAGGCCTTCTTCGGCCGCGACATCGGCCGCTTCCGCTTCGGCTACATGAAGACCCCGGTCGGCCTGGACGCGAACACGTCTTCGCGCGCCGGCAGCTTCCTGGAAACCGCACTGCCCGTGCAGGCCTTCTACGCCGGCCGCCGCACGGGTGTGGAATGGGTGCTGGAGCGCCCGCAGTACCTGCTGCAGGCCGGCGCCTATGGCGGCAAGGACCTGCAGGGTGACAACCCGGGCACCACCCAGGCCGTGCGTGCGGTGTGGACCCCGGTGAAGGCGCCGGGTGACGTGATCCACCTGGGCCTGGCCTACTCGCAGGAAAATCCGCGCGGTTACAGCGATGGCCGCGACGTGCACCACGAGGCCAGCGCGCGCCTGCGCGCACGTCCGGAAGCCGGCCTGACCGATATCCGCTATGTCGATTCCGGCGCGCTGGTCACCGCCGACCAGATCCGCCGCACCGGCCTGGAAGGCATCTGGATCCGCGGCCCGTTCTCGCTGCAGGCCGAAGCCCTGCGCGCCACGGTCACCCGCCATGACGGCAAGCCCGACTACACCGGCAGCGGCCAGTACGCGATGGCGAGCTGGGTGCTGACTGGCGAATCGCGCCCGTACAACGCCGGTGCGGTGGCCAACATCAAGCCGGCGCACGACTACGGCGCGGTGGAACTGGTGGCCCGCTACAGTCGCCTCGACCTCGACGATGGCAGCATCCTCGGCGGTCGCCAGCACGACCTCACTCTGGGTGCGAACTGGTACCTGACCAGCCACTTCAAGTTCCAGGCCAACTACGTCAAGGTCGACGCCAGCCGTCGCGGCGTGCACAGCACGCCGGAGATCTTCGAACTGCGCGCGCAGATGCACTTCTGACCCCTTCCACGTCAGATCCCGGCGGGCGTGTACGCCACGCCCGCCGGCCCTGCGTAGACTGCCGCCATGTACTGGCTCAGCCGCCACCGGATGCTGTTGCTGACCATCGCGGTGATGGTCGGAGGCACCGTGCTGTGTGCGGTCGCCGCCGGCCACTACGCCTGGCGGCGCGCCCTCGGTGAGGAAAGCAGCCAGGTACAACGCCAGCTGCAGTTGTATGGCCAGGGCCTGCAACAGCGCATCGACCGCTTCGGCACGCTGCCGCAGGTACTGGCACTGGATCCGGATCTTCTGCACGCCCTGCGTGTGCCGCCCTCGCCCACCGAACGGCAGCGGCTGAACCTCAAGCTGCAACGCGCCAATGAAGTCACCCGTGCCTCGACCCTGACCCTCGTCGGTCACGATGGCGTAGCGGTGGCGGCGAGCAACTGGGACCAGCCGACCACCAACGTCGGTGAGAACTACAGCTATCGTCCCTATTACCGCCAGGCGCTGGCCCAGGGCCGCGGCCGCTTCTACGGGATCGGCATGACCACCGGCGTGCCCGGCTACTACCTGTCGCAGGCCATCGAGGAAGACGGCAAGCGGCTCGGCGTGGTGGTGATCAAGGTCGAGCTGTCGGCACTGGAGCAGGAGTGGCTGAGCAGCCCTGACGTGGTGCTGGCCAGTGACGACCACGACGTGGTGTTCCTGGCCAACCGTGACAGCTGGCGCTACCGCCTGCTGCGACCGCTGGGCGCCGATGAGCGCCGCGAGATGCTGGACGCCCGCCAGTACGCCGATCGCACCCTGCAGCCACTGCGCGCACGTACCGAGGATGTACTGGCCGATGGCGGCCGCATGGTGCGCCTGCTGGATCCGGCATTGCCGCAGCCGATGCTGTGGCAGAGCCTTGCGCTGCCGGCCGAAGACTGGAACCTGCACCTGCTGCACGACGCCAGTGCCGCCACCGCCGCCGGCCGTGCGGCCGCGCTTACCGGAGGTGCCGCATGGCTGGCGCTGGGCTTCCTGGTGCTGTTCATACAGCAGCGCCGGCGCCTGGCCAAGCATCGCCTGCGCAGCCGCCGCGAGCTGGAAACCCTGCTCAAGCAGCATGCACAGGAACTGCGCACCGCACAGGATGGCCTGCTGCAGGCCGCCACCGATGCCGACAGCGGCCTCAGCCGCAGCCTTGAACACCTGCCGCAGGGCGTGGTGGTGATCGACCGGGACCTGCGTCTGGTCGCATGGAATTCGCGCTACCTGGAACTGTTCCGTTTCCCGCTGGACCTGGTGCGCGTGGGGCGGCCCATCGAGGAACTGTTCCGCTTCAACGCACGCCGTGGCCTGCTCGGTCCCGGCCCGGTCGACGAGGCCATCGAGCGTCGCCTCAACCACCTGCGCAGCGGCCGTCCGCACATGCGCGAAAGTGAGAAGGACGACGGTACGGTGCTGGAAATCCGCGGCAACCCGCTGCCCGACGGCGGTTTCGTCACCAGCTACGCCGACATCACCAGCTACAAGAATGCTGCACGCGAACTGCGCTCGCTGGCCGATGCACTGGAACACCGCATCACCGAACGTACCCACGACCTGGACGAAGCACGCCGCGAGGCCGAACAGGCCAACCGCTACAAGACCCGCTTCGTCGCCTCGGCCGTGCACGACCTGCTGCAACCACTCAACGCAGCACGCATGTTCGTCTCGGTGCTGCGCGGCAAGCTGAGCGACCCGGCGCAGCAGCAGACCAGCGATCACATCGACGCTGCACTGGCCGCGCAGGATGCGATCCTCAACAGTCTGCTGGATATCGCGCGGCTGGAATCGGGCAGCCTGCCGACCCGTGTGCAGGCGTTCCGGCTCGGGCCGCTGCTGCAGACACTGGCGCGCGAATTCGGCATCGCCGCGCAGTCACGTGGCCTGGTGGTGGACTGGGTCGATACCGATGCGGTGGTGGTCAGCGATGAAGCGCTGCTGCGCCGCATCCTGCAGAATTTTCTGTCCAACGCACTTCGCTACAGCGAACGCGGCCGTGTGCTGCTCGGCTGCCGTCGCCGCGAAGGCCTGCTGTGGATCGAAGTGCACGATCAGGGGCCCGGCATTCCCGACGCGTTGCAGGGCGAGATCTTCGAGGAGTTCCGCCGCCTGCATGATGGCCAGCAGCGCGGTGCCGGCCTCGGCCTGGCCATCGTCGACCGCATCGGCCGCCTGCTCGGACATCCGATCCGGCTGCGCTCGCAGCTGGGCCTGGGCAGCGTGTTCGCCGTGGGCGTGCCGTTCGGCGACGCGGGCGCGATTCCCGCCACCGCGCCCGCGCCGGTGCTGGCGCAGGAACCGGCGGCGGACAACCCGCTGCGAGGGCGCCGTGTGTGGGTAATCGATGACGATCCGCACGTGTGCGCGGCCAGCCGCGCGCTGCTGGAGCGCTGGGGTTGCGAGGTGATGCTGGCCGATGGCCCGCAGGCCGCACTGCAGTTGGCCACGACGGCAACCGTGCCGGAGCTGGTGCTGCTGGATGTGCGCATGGGTGACCACCACGGCCCGGTGCTGTACGAGACATTGGCCGAACTGTGGCAGGCCCGCCCGCCGGTGGTGCTGGTCACTGCCGAGCGCGATGCGGGATTGCGTGAGATGGCTGCCGAGCGTGGCTGGGGAATGATGGCCAAGCCGGTGAAGCCGCCGGCGCTGCGGGCGCTGATGAGTCAGTTGTTGATCCGGCATCGCGGGTAGTTTCCAGCCAACGGCGCAGCCCCTCGTGGGTGGTGTCTGGTTGGTCGTGGAAAGCAGAAGCCGTGGTGGGCCGGTCGGGTTGGGTGCACGGGGGACGCCGTGAATCCATCCCTGGAGGCTTGGCAGCCGCATCCATGCGGCTGACACCCCCGCGAACCCAACCCGACCGGCCTCTGACAGATTTCGGTGGCCTGCCACCCACGGAGAAGAAAAAGAAGATCAAGAGCGGATCGCGCGCTGCGCTTGCTCGTGTAAAGCCAAGCCCATGCTCGGCTTCGCGGACCAACCGGAAAGCAGCCGAGCGTAGGCTCGGCTCTACAAAAGGCGGCCTGCCAGGCTGCCTTTGCTTTTGATGTTCTTTTCTCTTCCGTGGATGGATGCGCACGGAACCTGTCCGTGGCCGGGCAGGTGGGCTGCGCAGGGGCGTGAGCCGCATGGGCCCGAGGCATGCCTCGGGCGGGTTGGGCAGGACGCC